>NZ_JACHHY010000029.1 GCF_014202905.1 Chitinivorax tropicus
CCAATGATCTGGACTTCGTTGAATCTCGCCTTGCGCATGTGAGCTCCTATCGCCCTCCATGCTAACTAATTCTTGGTATACCGTGGTGGGGAAAGATCAAATTGGATAATCATTGACGAAACCTTCAATGCTGACCGACTGATCGAGTTTCTGGAGGCCTTGGTCCAGGGCATCGGTAAGCAGGTGTTTCTGATTCTCGACAAGTTGCGTGTACATCACAGCAAGGCGGTGAAAGCGTGGGTGGCCGCACGGTAAGACTAGATCGAATTGCTTTATCTGCCCAACGACAGCCTGGAACTCAAGCCTGAGGAGCCTTTAAACGCTGATCTCAAGATGTCATCGGCACGAAAGTGCAGGCGCGCACCAAGGCCAAACTGAAGGCAGCAGCAACTAGCACATGACGGAAATTGAACGCGCACCTGAGCGAGTCAAAGTGTTTTGCCAAGACCTAAAAGTACGCTATGCCGCGTAAAGGCTTATTCGGGTCAGATCAATAAATCAAGATAATCATACAGCCTAAACACATATGCGAGCGCCCGATGCGATGCATCGGGCGCTTTGGCGAGTTGATCAACTCTAATTTAACTGCCTTGAAGGACAGTCTGATTTAAAATTGGTCAAGCACCTTCCAAAAACAGCATGGATTATTACTTACGGCAGTTAGCTGGTAGAAATTTTTCCGGAGTATCGCCTTTCGAGCATTCCCAAGTAATACCTTTATCTGTATCGCCAGTACCAGTCAAAGCAAACTTCTTACCATTTGCAGCAGTATTGATAGCCTGGAGCTCAACTTCAAGTGTAGCAACTGTACCGCTTGTTTGTGTATATGTAATGCCCTTTACATACTTACCAGCAGGAGCCGTATTAATACCAGCTTCAGCAGCATCTTTAGGCATCACACCCTGAGAAGTATAAAACTCGGAGACGCTGGTCTTAGCTGAAGCAAGTGCGCCTACAGCCTCCGTTACCTTTGCTCGGGCCGTATAGTCCGTGTAAGCAGGAATCGCAACCGCAGCCAGAATACCGATGATCGCAACGACGATCATCAATTCAATCAATGTAAAACCTTGTTGTACGCGCTTCATATACTTCTCCTTGGTGACAGTGTGTTGACCACACGATAAACACAGCGTGTGTTTCCGTGCTGTTTACTAAGCACATAGCATGCCAGATTTGCCTATTTAAAATTAATCATTCAAAATCAATCAGTTGAAAAACAAGGTATCCCTTCTGTTTTGCCTTGCCCTGAATAATCCGATCTTCCTGCATGTGATCTGATGTCTTTGGCATGTCAGGATGTGACGTTTTTTGTCACTTTGACTGGATGTTGGTTTCAACGAATTGCATCTTGGCTTCGCCCATTTCGATGACATCCTGGTCTTTCAAGCCCATTGCATCGCCTTGCTTAATGGCTCGGCCATTGACAAGGGGGGCGTGGGTACCTTCTGCGAATTGTAGGGCGTAGCCGGTTATGTTGCGCTTGAGGATGACCACGCAGAGACCTGCTTTGCCCAAGGTGGTGGAGTCCTTGTTCAGCTCGATGATGCGACCGGTGTTGGCCCCGCCGATGATCTGGAGCGAGGCTTTTTTCAGTGTGGGTAAGAGAATGGTTGTTTTACCCGATAGGGTGTTGATGACTCCAGCTTGAAAGATGAGCTGAAAGCGACCAATCTCCAATTGGTCGTTGATTTCCAGATATCGTTTTTTGATGGGTTTGCCATTGGCCAGGGTACCGTTGGTGCTGTCCAGGTCTTCCAGAAACGAATCAGCGCCAATGGTTTGAATTTTGGCGTGGTAGCCGCTGACGGTCGGGTCATCCAGCCTGAGGTCATTGTCGGGACGTCGGCCAATGGTGAGTTGTCCCGGGCGGAGTTCGATCTCTTGTAAGGTTTCGCCATTGCGCATGACAACGAGGCGGCCCATGGTGTGTCCTTCCTGTTACGACGGATTGCTAGCAGCCACGCGCATGTCCAAGCCACGAGAGCAGCTTGGGCATCCAGCGTGTATGAGTTGGGAAATCTGCCCTGATACGGATCAGGATGACTGAGACATTGTCTCGGCCCCCGACTTCATTGGCAGCCTGGATCAGGTGATCTGCTAATTGCTGCAGTTGCCCTGGGTCGTCCTGCAAATAGTGCTGAATGTCGTGATCAGCAAGCATGTCGTTGAGCCCATCTGAGCACAATAGGTAGACATCATCGACTTCGACATAAAATTCATTGAATTCAGGCTCGACGTAGGCATCAATCCCCAATGCTCTGGTCACCAGATTCTTGTACTCGACAAAGCGGGCCTCTTCACGGCTGATCATGCCTGCATCGATCTGCTCTTGTAGCAGGGAGTGGTCACGAGTCAGTTGCTCAAACAGGCCTGCCCGTAACCGATACAAGCGGGAGTCACCGATATGCCCAACCATGAGTCGGTTGTCGTAGAACAGGGCAGCGACCAAGGTAGTGCCCATACCGGCGCATTGGGACTGGGTTTGCGCGGCTTCGAATACAGCGGCGTTGGCCAGCTGGATCTGGTTCTCCAGCATGCTCAGGGCATTGGGGCGACCGTTGACCGGATCATTGCGGTGCGGTTCGTAGTGGATGAGTGCTTGCCGTAAGCCTTGTGAGATGAGGTTGACTGTCATGTTTGATGCAACGTCACCAGCATTGTAGCCACCCATGCCATCCGCCAGGATGGCAAAACCACAATCCGGGTCAATCGAAACAGCATCTTCATTGCGCTCGCGAATCAAGCCTGGATCTGTTCGACAGGTCATTTCAATGGCATGGGACAGCTTGGGGGTCATGCCTTCCTCATCATTTTGAATCGGATGTTCCGCAGTGCTTCTGCCATATCAGCAGCCGTTTCATAACGCAGATCGGGTGTTTTGGCCAGACAGCGTTCAATCAGGCGTACCAAGGGCAGGGGCAGATCCTGTCGGAAGTCGGTGATTGGAGGCGGGGCCTCATTGGCAATGGCGCCCATCAATTGCGCGAGGGACTTGCCCTTGAATGGCAGGTCTCCTGTCAGCAATTGGAACAAGGTGACGCCCAATGAGTAGATGTCGGCACGACCATCCAGCTTTTTGCCCGCCAATTGTTCAGGTGACATATAGGACGGCGACCCCAGCACCAGGCCGGTGCGGGTTCGGCTTGAATCGGTGATCCGGGCAATGCCGAAGTCCGTCACTTTCAAATTGCCATCTTGACCCAGCATCAGATTGGCCGGTTTGATGTCGCGATGGATGACCTGCTGTTGGTGGGCATAATGTAGCGCCTCAGCCGCATCAGCGATGTATTCCAACGTCTGCTCGACTGGCAGCAATTTCCCTGCCTGAGCGTATTGGTTCAGGTCGTGCCCGTTCAAATACTCCATGGCAATGTAAGCCAGGCCGTGCTCTTCGCCTGTGTCGTAGATCGCGACGATGTGCGGGTGCCGCAGTCTGCCAGCGGTTTCGGCCTCGCGGAAGAAACGTGCACGGGCATCGGTCAGATCAGATGTCTCGAATTCATCCGACAATGACATGGTCTTCAATGCAACCACCTGCCCGGTATCTGGGTCGCGCCCCTGATAGACCACACCCATTGCCCCCTTGCCCAGCTCACGCTCCAGGCTGTACTTGCCCAGGTGTTGAATTCGAGCGGAAACCACGACAGGTACGGGGTTGATTATGGGTGCAGGTGCAGGTGCAGGAGCGGGTGCGGGTGCTGGAGCAGGAGATGGCGCAGGCACCGCAGCAGCCGGTTTGTCCATGGTCACAGTTGGTTGTGGCGGTGCGAGGGGTTGTGGCACAGCCATTGCGGGAGTGGCAACAACAGGCCTACGAACCAGCCTGCGCGGCAGATCACGGAACTGAGGATCATGAACAGCAATGAACTCGAAGACTCTCCGAGCCATGATCAATTGCTGGCGCACTTCAAAGGCTTGTGCCAAGCGATACAGGCGATCTTTGAGGTCTTCATCCATGATGCATCGGCTCAATACATCAAATGCCGAATCCAATTGCCCCTCTTCCTGTAAGGCAATGCCCTGCCGCAGCAGCAGGCGGTTTTCACGATCCTCTCTCGCCACAAGCTGGGCGAGCAGTTGTGATATCAAACCCAGCGCCAACATGATGATCCCTGCGACCATGGGCAGCCAGAATTGGCCGCCAATCCAACCGATCAGCTGCACAGCCATCAACAGCACAATGGCGACAACGCCCATCTGCACTGCTTGTTTCAGCTCGATCACCGGCCAGATCACCAATACGGGAATGGCTGCCAAGATCAACAACAAGGCACTGGGTGCGGGTGCCAGCGCGGTCAAGCCACCCGTGGCGGGCCTGATGGACTGGGCCAAGCTGTACAGCGCGTGCTCAAGTGCCGTGAACAAACCCGTGGCAAAGAACAGCAACAACGCCAACACCAGGCTGATCACCGCAGCCAGGGTATTGGCACGCAGAGCAGGTTGATTGAAGCGATCCATAGCGTTCATCGGTCAGGGAATACCTATTAAGTTATAGCGGCAACTGCCAAGCACGACGGCAGAAACAGCATGACATCATCTCTGTCCTTTGCGAAGCTGCACATTGCATGATCGGTCGTGGGTGCGAAGATCATCAGCTCATTCAACAGGTTGCAGCCCTGCCTGTGGCGAGTAGGTCGTGCAGCGTAAAGTCAATGCGATACAGATCATTTCCGGCTGAATATAAGCATTTGATCAATCTCTGTTACAGGCTCGAAAATAAAGCCCGGGAAGAGCCCGGGCTTTGCGCAACATCAAATGGGCGATCAGCTCTTGACCATCAGCTTGTTGACGGATTCCAGATCCGCTTCTGACAGTTTCCCAGCCTGGAAGGCTAGATTGAGCTTGGCCAACAGGTAGTTATAGCGAGCCTGCAGCAGGCTGGACAGTGTCTGATAGTACTGCTGCTGGGCATTCAAGACATCGACGTTGGTTCGCACGCCAACTTGCTGCCCGGTCTTGGTTGCATCAAGCTGGCTCTGGGCGGACACCAGTGCCTGCTCAAGCGCCAACACCTGCGCCGCGCCACTGGTCACGCCCAGGAAAGCTGATTTGGTATCCTGCTCCAATGTCCGGCGAGCGGTCAGTACATCCTGCTTGGTTTTTTCGTAATTGGCCGCAGCTTCGCGTGTTTTCGAATCCAGTGCGCCGCCAGCGTAAATCGGCACATTCAATTGCAAGCCAACTGAATAGGTGCGGGTCTGATCAGTTCCCCCGTTGCGGGCGCCGACCTCGTCCCAGTTCTTGCCGACCCGGCCAACCAGATCCAGCGTGGGCAGATGGCCCTCGCGGTTTTTCTTGACCTCTTGTTTCGCAACCTGCTCATTCAGCAACTGCGCCTGTAATACCAAGTTGTCGTTGGTTGCCATGCCCTGCCAGCTGTTCAGGTCATTCGGCTCTGGCTGGGTTGGCTTCATCTGACGATTGAGTGAGGCGATCCAATCCTGGTTGGTGCCGGTGATTTGGCGCAATGCATTGGTCTTGACCTCCAGATCGTTGCGTGCAGCGATCTCCTGGGCATTGGTCGAATCAAAGCGGCTCTGTGCTTCATACGTATCAGTGATGGTCGCCACCCCGACCTGGAAGCGCTTTTTCGCCTGAGCCAGCTGCTCCGAGAAGGCTTCCTTCTGTGCAGCCGCAACGGTCACAGCATCCCGCGCCTGCAGTACATCAAAATAGGCCTTGGCCACGCGCAACATCAGCTGCTGCTCGGCAATGCGATACTGTAGTTCGGATGCCTGTGCACCCAGCTTACTCTGCTCGTAGGCGGTGAAATTCTGTGCACGATAGATAGGCTGTTGCGCACTGATCGCCATATCATACTTATTGCCACTGCTGTCTTTGGATTCGATGATGCCAGGCTGGCTTTTACCTGGTTGGTAATGAACCCAGGCGCGAGAGGCCTCGGCGGAGGCACCCACCTGAGGCAATAATTGTGAGCGGCCTTGCGTTACCTTTTCCTTGCCGGCCTCCATGGCATAACGAGCGGCTGCCAGCTGGGAATCATATTTCAGCGCATCACGATACGCTGACAACAAATCGCCAGACCAGGCTGACGAGGCGGTGAACAAGCAAGCGAGGCCACATAGCAGGGCCGTCTTGTTGATTGACAGTTGGGTCATGCAGTATATCCTTTAATTTTCCCCGGCAGCTTCACACCGGTTTTTGAATCTTGAACCATGCCGCATAAAGCGCTGGCAGAAACAGCAAAGTCAGCAAAGTGGCCACCAGCAAGCCACCGGTAATGGAAATCGCCATCGGGCCCCAGAAGGTATTACCCCACAGTGGGATCATGCCCAGAATCGCCGCTAGCGCAGTCAGCATGATTGGCCGGAAACGCCTTACCGCTGACTCGATGATGGCAGTCCAGGGGTGTTGACCAGCGGCGATGTCCTGCTGAATCTGGTCAACCAGAATCACCGAGTTGCGCATGATCATGCCAGCCAGCGCGATGACACCCAGCATGGCCACGAAACCGAACGGTTTATCTGCGACCAGTAATGAGATGGTCACACCTACAATGCCCAAGGGTGCAGTCAACAAGACAAGCATTGTGCGGGAGAAGCTTTGCAGCTGCAACATCAGCAAAGTCAATATCGACAATACCGTCAATGGCATCACTGCATTGATCGATGCCTGCGATTTCGAGCTGGACTCCTGTGCTCCGCCAACGGTGATGGCATATCCCGCCGGGAGCTTGGCACGTAGTGCGTCGAGTTTCGGGTTGATCATCGCCGTCACCGTCGGCGCCTGGACATGATCTGGGATATCAGCCCGTACCGTGATGACGGGGACACGATCCCGGCGCCAGATCCCACCTTCCTCTGCCTCATATTTCAATTTGGCTATCTGTGACAGCGGAACATACTGATTGTTCCCGGTAAAGACATTGATATCTTTGAGCGCGCTGAGGCTTTCCGGCATCTCAAACTTGGCTCGCAACACAATATCCACTTGCTTGTCATGCTCACGCAGCTGGGTGACAGGTATCCCATTCAGCAATGCATACAAGGTCTCGGACAACTGCTGTGAATTCACGCCCAATGCGCGGGCCTTGTCCTGATCGATCTCCAATCGTAGCGCCTTGGTCATGTCATTCCAGTTCAGATTGACATTTCGGGTATAGGGATTGGCGCGCACTACCTTGCCGACCTCATCCGCAATCTGCCGGATCTGTACCAGATCCGGCCCCGACACCCTGAACTGCACCGGATAACCAACTGGCGGGCCGTTCGGCAGGCGGGTTGCATGCCCCAGCACCAGCGGGAACTGGGTGTTGAAGATGTCTTCGATCTTCTTCATCAAGCGCTCGCGTGCCTCCCGGTTCTTGGCGGTGACGATGATCTGGGCGTAGTTGGTGCCCGGTGGCGGCTCGTCAAGCACCAGGACGAAGCGCGGCGTAGGTGCACCCATATAGGTCGCAAAATTGTCGATGTCGGCATCGCCTTTCAGCATTTTTTCCAGGCGGGCCACTTCGCTCTCGGTCGCTTTATAGGAGGCCCCTTGTTTCAGCCACATATCCACGACGATTTCAGGCCGTGTCGAATCCGGGAAAAACTGCTGTTGCACCAAGCCGAATCCAGCAACTGCAGCCACAAACGACAGGGCGGTCGCCAGCATGACCGTCTTGCGATGATTGACACACCAGGTCACCAGTGCTCGAAACCTGACATAGAACGGCTTCTGATACACCGCATGTTCGTCATGCCCGGTTTGCGGCTTGATTTTCAGCAGGTGGTAGCCGATATAGGGCGTGAACAGCACGGCCACGATCCACGATGCAACCAGCGCAATGGCCACCACGGCGAACATGGAAAAGGTGTATTCCCCCGCTGCTGATTTGGCCAACCCAACAGGCAGAAAGCCCGCCACGGTGATCAGGGTGCCCGTCAGCATTGGCATTGCCGTAGAGGTATAGGCAAATGTCGCAGCCTTGAAACGATCCCAGCCTTGTTCCATTTTCAACGCCATCATTTCGACGGCAATGATCGCATCATCCACCAGCAAGCCCAGGGCAATGATCAACGCGCCCAATGAGATCTTCTGCAGGTCGATACCGATGATTGCCATGGTCAGGAACACCATGGCCAGCACCAGCGGAATGGCAATTGCCACCACCGTCCCCGAGCGCAGCCCCAGGCTCCAGAAGCTGACGGCAAGCACGATCACGATGGCTTCTATCAAGGTCTGGACAAATTCATTGACCGACTCTTTCACCACCTTGGGCTGATCCGCTACCCGATGGACTTCCACGCCAATCGGCAGATTGCGTTTGATGCCGACCAATGCCTCGTCGATATGCTTGCCCAGGGCAATGATATTGCCACCACGTTGCATGGAGATGGCCAGGCCCAATGCTGGCTGGCCGTTGTATCGCATACGCTGTTCTGGCGGGTCTGCAAAGCCTCGTTTGACTTCCGCGATATCACCCAGGCGGAAGGTCCGCCCCAGTGCAGAGATGCCGATATCACGAATGCTCTCCTCGCTGATGAAATCCCCAGTCACCCGCAGAAAGACCTGGTCACTATGCGATTGAATGTCGCCAGCGGGTGCCATGGCATTCTGCGTCTGCAAAGTCTGAATGATCAGGCGCGGGTCGATCCCCAGCTGTGATAATTTGCTCGGTGATATCTGGACGAAGACCTTTTCCGACTGTGCGCCAATGACCTTGATCTTGGCCACATCCGGCACCTTGAGCAGCACATCGCGTGCGTCTTCAACGTAGGTCTTCAGCTCGGCATAGTTGAACCCTTTGCCGGTGAATGCGTAGACGTTGCCATAGGTATCACCGAATTCGTCATTGAAGAATGGGCCTAACATCCCTTCTGGCAAGGTGTGGCGGATATCGCTGGTTTTTTTGCGCACCTGATACCAGGCATCGGCCACCCGGGTCGGGTCTACATCGTCGCGCAAGTTGATGAAGATCTGCACCTGCCCCGCTTGCGAAAAGCTTTGGATGAAATCGAGGCCTGGGATCTCCTGCAACTTGCGTTCGATCTTGTCAGCCACCTGCTCTTCGATTTGCCGGGCCGATGCACCCGGCCACGCCACCGATACCACCATCCCCCGGAAGGTGAAGGCTGGATCTTCCGCCTGCCCCAGTTTGAAATAGGACAACAAACCGGAAATGGCCACCGCGATGATGAAGAATTTGACCAGATCCTGATGTCTGAGCGCCCATTCGGAAAGATTGAGCTGTTTCACGAGCGCTCCTCTTGCAGCAGCTTGACAGGCTGATTCTCGAACAGCAGCGTCGCCCCCGCTGTCACTACCCTGACGCCATTGGCCAAGCCACCTGTCACCATGATGTCGTTGTCGATATATTTGCCGACCGTCACCGGCTGGGCTTTGACTTTCAGGGATTGATCATCGACCACCCAAACCATGGCCTGCTGGCCACGCTGAAATATCGCTGACAGCGGCAAGCGCACACCTTGCACTGCATCGGCACGCGCAATGATGACATTGGCGGTCATCCCCAGCCTGACGGCGTCATCAGGATTGAGCACCGACACCCTGGCCGCGTATGTCCGCGTTGCCGGATCGGCATCGGGTGCCAGCTCCCGCAGCTTGCCCTGATACTGCTTACCAGGTTCGGCCCATAAGGTGATGGCCAGATTACCCGCCTGTTTCAGCTCATCGATTCGCGATTCTGGCACGCTGACTCGAACTTCCTTCTCATCCAGCCTGGCGACCCGGATGATCGGCTGGCCCGGCGCCACCACTTGGCCTGCCTGAGCATCCACACCTGTCACCACGCCATCTTTGTCCGCTTTCAGCTCGCTGTAGCTGGCCTGATTGGTATTGATATTGAACTGTGCACGGGCTTGATCATATCGCGATCGGGCAGCATCAAACAGCAACCGGCGCTGATCGAACTCCGCCGGGCTGATGAACTTCCGCTCCAGCAAGTGCGCATAGCGATCCAGGTCTGATTTGGCCTTGTCGAAATCGGCCTTGGCCGCCGCCAGCTGGGCTCGCATGGCCTGCACACCTAATTGCAGATCCTGCGGATCGATCCTGGCCAGAACCTGGCCAGCCTTCACCAGATCACCCACCTGCACCAACCGGGCGCTGATCTTGCCCCCCACCTGGAAGCCCAGCGGTGTCTCATAACGGGCACGGACTTCGCCTGAATAGCTGGCACCGTCATTCACCGTGCCAAGCCTCACCACCATGCTCTTGACCGGGCGAACCTGCTCCTGCTTTTCTTCCTGCTGCTCACAACCAGCCATGGCAACCACCACCACGGCAGCCAGCAGCGCACGCCGCCATTCACTGCCCTTCTGCATGCCCATCTCCTTGCCTAATCAATTCTTTGGCAAAGCCCGCATTTGAGCAGGCTGAGGTAACTGTCGAGAAAACGGTCGTCATCGATGGATTCATTGATACACACCCCCAACGAATGCTGCCAGATCATGGCCATCATGATCGGCGCGATCACAACCCGCATGGTGTAGTCTATGTCCATCGGGCGGAACTCACCGCGCTTCACACCGTATTCCAATGTATACATAACCAGATTCTGCCCCCGGTGGACAACCTCGTCATGGTAATACTTCGCCACATCGGGGAAATTGCCTGCTTCTGCCATGACCAGCTTGGCAATCCCAGCCAGCTTGGTTTTCGCGATGGCTTGCCAGCTGAATCGAACCACTTCTTCCAGCAAGGCTGTGGCCGGGCCGTTGAAATCCCGCACCAGCGCCTCACCGACCTCGATGCGAGGTAGCAGGCCCTCACGGATCACCGCCTTGAACAGCTCTTCTTTGCTTGCGAAATACAGATAGGGCGTACCACGGGTCACCCCGGCACGTTTTGCGATATCTTCGATCTTGGTCGCGGCAAAACCACGCTCGACAAACAAATCAAGCGCGGCTTCAATGATTTCACTGGGGCGGGTTTGCTTACGTCGAGACCAGCGACCAGTTGCCGGTTCTTGAGTCATATTCGCATGCGCACATTAAATATAAATGAACGTTCATTTAGCAATTTGATTTGCAATGTATTCATAAAGTAAAGTGCTGTCAATGCCGCAACAGCGCAGCTTGCAGGAAAATGCCAGACAAAGGGCACCAGCCACCTTCGTACCATTCCTGCTGATATTCTAGATTCTGCCATCCGCCTATGCAGAATCAGCCATGGTGGCCTTATCCCAGCCTGACGATGCAAGCTGTAATTTTTACATCTACCTGCCCATTCACACACAAACTTGGCGTGTAAAATGGCTGGTTTCAGCCGTTGAACCGGCTATTGGAGGCCCCCGCCAGCCCGTGCCCGCATGTATGTCTGCAGCAAGCGATCGCCGGGTGATGGGCGGGCTCGCCAAGTCACCGCCATCTGCGGTGGCACCGTTGGTTTTTATCTGGAAGGTTCGCGTTTATGACCATCAATCCTAATTCCGCCCGCGACAAGGCTTCAATCCTGATCGAGGCGATGCCCTACATCCGCCGTTTCTACGACAAGACCATCGTCATCAAGTATGGTGGCAATGCCATGACTGATGATCATCTGAAAAACTGCTTTGCGCAGGATGTGGTGATGCTCAAGCTGGTGGGCATGAACCCAGTGGTCGTACATGGCGGCGGCCCTCAAATCAATGATCTGCTGACCCGTGTCGGCAAGCAGGGCGAATTCATTCAAGGCATGCGTGTGACCGACCGTGAAACCATGGACATCGTCGAGATGGTGCTGGGTGGCTTGGTCAACAAAGAGATCGTGAATCTGATCAATCAACACGGTGGTCGTGCCGTGGGGCTGACAGGCAAGGATGGTGGCTTCATCCGCGCCAAGAAGATGTTCCTGAAAAGTGAGGAACACAATGAACAGATCGACATCGGCCAAGTAGGCGAAGTGACCGAGATCGACCCGGAGCTGGTCGCGCTGCTGGACACCCGTGATTTCATCCCAGTCATCGCGCCGATTGGCGTGGGTGACAATGGCGAGGCCTACAATATCAATGCGGACCTGGTGGCCGGCAAATTGGCCGAAACCTTGAAGGCTGAGAAACTGGTTCTGCTGACCAACACCCCTGGCGTGCTGGACAAGCAAGGCAACCTGCTGACCGGCCTGACTGAGAGCAAGATCCATGCGCTGGTGAAAGACGGCACCATCTCCGGCGGCATGTTACCCAAGCTGGCCTCTTGCCTGGATGCCGTGCGGAATGGCGTGAACACGGTGCAGATCATCGATGGTCGGGTCGAGCATGCGCTGCTGCTGGAGATTTTGACCGATGCAGGTGTCGGGACGCTGATCCGCGCGGAGGCAACGCCCCCGATCATCTAGGCGCACAGGGACGGTTTCATCACTTCTCAGGTATGCCATCAGCTATAACAAAAGGGTGGAGTGGATGTACACTGTGTCGGTGTAAACCGCTCCAGGCTCCATCCACCAGACACAACCGTGTGCACGACCTTGCCAGTGCGCGCATGGCGGCATCCAGAGGAGAAGAAGACGATGAAAACGGCACGTCAGCTGCTGCAGGAAAAGACGCATCAGGTTATTTTCTCGGTCACGCCTGACGCCACGGTCTATAACGCCTTGCAATTGATGGCGGAAAAAGACATCGGCGCCTTGTTGATCATGGAGCATGACAAGCTGGTCGGCATCTTTTCCGAACGTGACTACGCCCGTAAGGTGGTTTTACAGGGCAAGGCCTCCGCCTCGACGCCGATTCGCGACATCATGACCGCCAAGGTGCTTTGCGCCAAGCCGGACAACACCATTGAGGAATGCATGGCCATCATGTCCGAAAAGCGCTTCCGGCATCTACCGGTGGCAGATGGCGAGAAGGTATTGGGCGTGCTGTCGATCACCGATCTGGTCAGGGCACAGATTGCGGAGCAGGAATTCGTGATCCAGCAATTGGCTCATTACATCTACCAGTAAACTGCCACACCGAGGTCTTGTCATAACGACAGATGCGGCCCGCCCTGCGGGCCGTTGTCGTTTGCAAAGGCGGGGCATCGAGGATGGAACCGACCTCTACCCTGCCCTGATCGCCGCTACCCACCTCAGGAGTCCGTCTTGTCCGTTTCGCCCGTCTGGATCTTCGATCTCGACAATACCCTACACCATGCCGACGCCCAGGTATTCCCTGCCATCAATCAGGCCATGACACACTACATGATGCAGACATTGGCTCTTGACGAGGCCGAGGCCAACCATCTGCGGCAGCACTACTGGCATCGATATGGCGCGACCTTGCATGGTCTGATCCGTCATCATCAGATCTCGCCGGATCATTTCCTGCTGCATACCCATCGCTTTGACAGCCTGCCTGACATGCTGCACTGGGACCCTGCCCTGAAAACCGTTCTGGCAGCCCTGCCTGGCCGTAAATTACTGTTTACCAACGGGCCGTTTGCCTATGCGCAAGCTGTGCTTGCAGAGCTGGGCATTGCTCGCTTTTTCTGCGATGTGATTGCTACCGAGCACGTCGGCTATCGCGCCAAACCCGATCCCGCCGCGTTCCGCGCCGCGCTGCAACGCCATCGGCTACCCGCCAGGCGCTGTATCATGGTTGAGGACTCATTACCCAACCTGCGCACTGCGAAGCGCCTGGGGATGCACACCGTCTGGTTGAGCCCGCAAGCACGCCGCCCCGCAGTGGTCGATTGGCGTATCGACTCATTGATCGACCTGCTCCGCCTGCCAGTGGTATCACGCTGCAAATGATGGTAAAAGCACCCTGTCCGCTTGAAAGATTGTCATTATGTTGATCCGTAAACTCTTCAAATTCGAGAACGCCCATATTGTCCGCAATTGCAGCTCAGACCGCTGTCGGCGCTCGATCCATGGCCACAGCTACAAGGTGGAGCTGCTATTGGAAGCCCACGCACTGGACAACGGCCAGATGGTTTACGATTTCGGGCTGATGAAAGGCACCATTCGTGATGTGATCGATGCTTTCGACCACGCGATCGCCTTCTGGGACAAGGATGACCCGGTCTATATCGACTACTGCAAGCAGTTTTCCGCCCGCTGGATCAGCATCCCGGTTTCGCCCTCCGCAGAACAGTTCTCGCGGCTGTTTTTCGTGCTGGTCGATGCCATCATGCGTAACACCGTGATGCGCAATGGCGAGCCGGACGATGTCAAATTGCACTCGGTAATCGTGCACGAGACTGAAACCGGCTATGCCCAAGCCTTTCGCGACGATGCTTTCAACCTGCGGATGGGTGAGATCAGACTGGCTGATATCGTGTTTTCAGATCAGGTCAAACAGGAATGGGGCAACCCGGCCATGTATGAACAATTATTGGCAGGGGAGCGCTTCATCAACCCCGAGGTGGCCTTGCAGGTGAATGTAGCCGAGGAGTAAGGCCCGTCTCGATGGGTGGTGTCAGCATGGCGCCGTCGGGTGAATGATGCAACGCACCCATCAAGCCTATAACCAGCGTGGATGATGATGCCGCGAGTAGTGCCAGACGAACCCCGCCAGAAACACCAACAGCAGCCACGGCCATAGATCCGCCATCACGTGTGACATGCCGTTGAAGTTGGTCAATTGCACATTGGGTTTGCGGAACAGCGCCAGTGCCGCGCCCGCGCTGGCTTTCAACGGCCATAGCCAATCCACCGCCAGGCTGGTCAACACCGCCAGTGCGCAGGTCAAAGCGCGGGGCACCAGCACTAATTTCAACAGGATGGGCAGCAGCACCATCGCCGCCAGCAAACCACTCACCGTCCGCCAGTTCAGCCATTGGAACAGGGCAAAGGGTTTGAGCAGCATGCCCGCCATGGCCAATTTGATGACCAAGGCCACCGCGATGATGGACAGCATGATGATCGGCCAAAACCGTCGGTGCTGCACCAGCAGTGATACCAGCAAGCCGATGATCAGCAGGTTCAACATGGCATCACCCGCCTCCAGCAGCTGCAGAAACAGGCTGGGATCAGCCAAGGGGGATTGGAATGGCTGTGGCAGGCCAACAGGCCGGAACACCACCCCAAACAGCGGAATGGCCGGGTCCAATTGGGTCAGAAACCAGCTGAGCAACAGCACCAGACCGAAATCCGCCCAACCGCCCTCCACAAACCAATGATGTCGCAGCAGATTGAACCGACGCATGATGGTGCGAGAGCCGATCCCCCATGCCATCCACGCCCCGATGATCGTACCCAGGGTATTGTGGTAGATGTCCAGATTGGACGGCACACGCGTGGGCAGGAACATCTGAAGTGACTCGACCAGGAAACTCAGGCACGCCCCCAGTATGATGGCCAGCAAAAACGCCCAGAACGCAGCCAAACGACTGCGCAACAGGCTGAACAAAGCCCCCCCCAATGGTATGTAGGCCAATACATTCAGGGCATCATCCACATGCGAGTGGTAATAAGGGGTGGGGTAGCTCAGGAAGGCCCACAATGGCGAAACCGGCCAACGCCAACTGGAAAAGGGGTACAGACTGATCAGCAGAATGATCAGTGCATAGATCCACGAAACGTGGCGTGACAGATATGAACGCGGCGCCTCTCGGGCCAGTAGCGCAATTGGCGTTTGCCAGGGCATGAATACAGGCTTCGTTGCTGGCCGCCCTTGATAGACCTGTCAGGGCAGCCACTCACTCGAACACATACACCTGTGAATACACAGGTAGACTCAACGGGATACCACTTCAGCCCATAGTGCATTCATCAGGCGACGGGTTTTCGGCTCCAGTGGCATCAACGCTTCGAGCTTACCGGAAGCCGTCTTGTCTGGAAAGATGACCACGTTGCGTTGTATCTCCGGGGCGACATACGGCAGGGCCGCCCGATTGGGGTTGCCCGCGCCGACCAGGTTCGTCAACTCCGCACTGTTTTTGCCATCGAGCATGAAGTTGATGAATTTATAGGCCAGATCCGCACGCGGTGCGTCCTTCAATATCACCATGCTGTCCATGGCCCAGCTGGCACCCTCTTTCGGCAGTGACGCTTTGATACGTGTACCGACCGTGCCACCTTGTGTATCGGCCAGGAAGAAGTCGTTCGAATACCCCAATGCCAGCCAGATCTTGCCGTTGGCAAGCCGGTTGGCGTAGTTATATGAGTCAAACCCTGCCCAAAAAGGCTTGGCACGCAGAATCAACTGCTGCGCCTCCTTCCAGTGTCGCTCGTCTTCAGTGTTGGTTGAGTATCCCAGATAATGCAGCGCCGCACCGAACACCTCCCGCGCATCATCCAACACCGACACCTTGCCTCGCAGCTTTTCCAGTTTGGCAGGCTCAAAAATCACTGCCCAGGAGTCAACCGATATGCCCAATTCCGCCAGACGGACTTCGTTGTAACCCACCACCGTGGTGGTATATGAATAGGGCACGGAGTAGCGGTTGGTAGAATCGAACGAGCGACCCAGATATTCTGGCGAGAGATTGTTGAAATTGGGCATCTGCCGGCGATCCAGTTGTTGTAACAGCCCTTTGCGGATCAACTCTGGCACGGCATAGTCACTGGGCACCAACACATCGTAAACTGGCCCTCGGGCGGCCAGTTTGATCTGCATTTCATCCATGCCAGCATAGAAATCCTGAATGACCTTGCATTTGCAGGACTCTTCAAAGCGCTTGATGGTTTTGGGCGCTATGTAATTGTTCCAGTTGTACAGGTGGAGCGTATCCGCCGCCATACCACGCCCAGCCAGAAAATAAACCAACACCGCGATCCAGAGTCGTATCATCAGGTAGCCTTGCAGAAAGGGGATGGGGGAACGTGTCAGCCAGACTGCGGATCGTTATGTGTTTTCGTCCGCAAGAGTGAGATTGTAAGACCATTTCGCCACCGTCACGAGCGTGGCATCAACATTTCTTTCCCACACGGTTGCGCTGGCTGACCAGACCACCCTATTGACCACCCCGCACCGCTTGCGCCTTGTCATACCATTCCTGGGCCAGCTTGGTATCGATCTGCTCGCCAAGCTCACCATGTTCATAGATGGCACCCAGGCGCTCCATCGCCAGCTCATTGCCAGCCTCGGCAGCTCTTCGATACCACTTGAGCGCATTCAACGCGCTCTGCGGGACACCCCATCCCTTATCATAGAACTCACCCAGGTTATACATGGCCAGCGGCAGGCCCTTATCAGCGGCAATGGTGTACCACCTCAGGGCCTCGCCGTAGTTCTGTTGCACCCCTTGGCCTTCTTGATACATACCACCCACGTTGTTGATGGCCATCAGGTCGCCCTGCGCAGCGGCTTTCTTGAAGGCATCCAAGGCCCGGGTGAAGTCTTGCCGAGCGCCCTGCCCTGTATAGTACATATAGCCGACATTGGTCAACGCAGCCGCATTACCCTGATCAGCCGATTTTCTGAACCATTCGAATGCTTTTTCCAGATCTTGTGGCACACCATTGCCCACTCGGTATAACCAACCCAGACTCTGTTGTGCTTCGGCATCGCCTTGTTCCGCCGATTGCTTGAACCACCCTGCCGCCTGGGTGGGGTCTGTTTTGACGCCCTGGCCCTGCAAATACATATATCCGAGGTATTTCTGGGCTTGCTGATCCCCCTTTTTCGCCAGGCTGCGGAACTCCTTCAGCGCCACATCATATTTTTGTGCCCGATATGCCTTCAGTCCTGACTCAAGATCAGCCCAGGCTGGCATGGCCAACCCAACACACCATAGCCAACAGACGACTTGCCTTACCCAATGCCTACTCATACCGATACCTTCCTGATATTCGACAACATTGATACAGCACCAGCAGGTTCGGCGGACATCGCTTCTTGGCACGGGCCATGAAGCCGTGACGACGGAACCCCAATCCCATCATCATATTAAAGCCTTTTCGGGCATGCCGTGCATGTCAAAATGCAAGTATATGAATATGGAATGGAAAACAACTGCGACCAAACAGAGCCCTGGTCAGGCCATCCGCCCTGACATGATCACAAACGCCGCGCTGGTGGCGACGCGGACAATACCAGCTGTTATTTACATGAATGGGTCAAGGCCGCAGTCAATCAGCTGCGCGAACCTGGCAACCAATCGATCGGGAAAGGTGGGCAAAATCCAACACGAGGTGAGCGGCGACTCACCCCTTGAACATCAATACGACCAGTAATAGTGCAATCACCGCCAGCAACCAGTTTTGGCGTTTTTGCTCACGCATCAGGTGAAAGTACGCCTCTTTCAGCATATCGCCGTGGTTGCTGGAAAGTGCTTCGTGCAGCCTACGCGGCAGCTCAGGCAACATGGCCGCAAACTGCGGACCCTCACGTTTCAGATTGCGGATCAACCCGGCGAAGCCAAATTGCTCGTGCATCCAGCGCTCCAGAAACGGTTTCGCGGTCTGCCAAAGATCCAGGTCCGGATCGAGCTGGCGCCCCAGCCCTTCCACATTCAGCAAGGTCTTTTGCAACAGCACCAACTGTGGCTGGATCTCGACATTGAAGCGCCGTGACGTCTCAAACAAACGTAACAGCACCTGTCCAAAACTGATCTGTGACAAAGGCCGATCGAAGATCGGCTCGCATACTGTCCTGACCGCTGCCTCCAGCTCCTCAACCCTGGTATCCGGCGGCACCCAGCCCGATTCGATATGAGCAGTGGCCACACGCTTGTAGTCACGGTTGAAGAACGCCAGAAAATTGACCGCTAGGTAATGTTTGTCGAAATCGGTCAGCGTGCCGACAATGCCAAAGTCCAACGCGATATAGCGGCCATCAGCAGCGGCAAAGATATTGCCAGGGTGCATGTCCGCATGGAAGAAACCGTCACGGAACACCTGGGTGAAGAAGATCTCGACCCCAAAGCGGCTGAGCTTTTTCAGATCGATCCCTGTCTCTCGCAGTTTATCGATCTGGCCAATCGGCGTGCCCCGCATCCACTGCAACACCATGACCTCGCGCGAGCAATAATCCCAATGCACCTCAGGCACGATCAGCATGGGAGAGTGCAGGAAATTACGCCGCAGCTGGCTTGCATTGGCAGCCTCGCGCATCAGATCCAGTTCATCGTGCAGATACTTGTCGAATTCGGCCACTACCTCACGCGGCTTCAAACGCTTGCCATCAGCAAACAACCATTCCACCACCCGCGCCATGATCCGCATCAGTGCCAGATCCTGATCGATGGTCGGCAAAATGCCAGGACGCAGGATCTTGACCGCCACCTCTTGACCATCCGGCAAGATCGCATAGTGCACCTGGGCGACCGACGCACTGGCTACCGGTTTATCGTCAAACTGCTTGAACACAGCCTCTGGCGGCTGGCCCAGATTGCGCTGCAGAATCTCCCGCGCCAGGGCGCTGTCGAATGGGGGAACCCGATCCTGTAGCCGAGCCAGCTCATCTGCAATGTCTGGTGGCATCAAATCCCGACGGGTCGATAACACCTGACCGAATTTCACAAAAATGGGGCCAAGCCGCTCCAGCGCACGCCGCAGGCGAACAGCCCGAGGCGTCGACAAATCACGCCAGAACAACACCCCGCGCACCAGAGCCCGCAGACCACGTACTCGTTCATGCCCCAGCAGAAATTCATCCAACCCATAGGCAAACACGACATGAACAATCTTCAGCAATCTGAGCAGAAACATAACAAAGTGGCTTTTTGGGTAATGGGCACGACAGGTGCCGTGGTTTTCAAGCAGCTGGTTCGGGATCGATCTGGCCGGTCAACGTTCCGCAGGCGGCTTGAGCAAGGCTGTCAATCGTTCCAGCCGTTTCTCGGCGCGATCCACATCATCGCGAATGACATCCACCGCAGCAAGAAACGAAGCCACATCATGTTGCTTGGCCAACAATGGGGCTTCCTCTGTCCAATGCTCGGTGTATTGGCGGGCCAGGCGGAATGCAAATTCACCTTGAGGGCCAAACAACCCAGCCCCCCATTGTGTCAACCGATGGGCCAACACATCACCAACCAAGCGGGACAAGTCCTCTTCCGCATCCCACCGGAGCCCTTTCAGCAATTTGCCGATTTCGGCGCCCAATGCGGTGTCTCCCTCAACCACGATATCGCGGTAAGCGGCCTCATCCTTCAAGGCCAGACGCGGCAACAGGCTGATGTGGAAACGGAGGGTCGTATCAGCAGGTGGTGTCGCCTGCTGCAAAAAGCCGTCCTCAGCCACCTTGAAACACAGCTCAATGGGAGATGCCACCAAGACCACGACTTGGCCGGCATGCTCAGCCATCTGGTTGCGTAAACCAACCTGCTGGGCCAACAGATGGTTGAATGGAGCAAGCAGCATATCGTTAAACTCCTGATTTCATATCGTCACCGCACAGCGGCAGGTGGATGGCCCACTTTGGTTCCATTGCCATGATTCACCGATATTGGTGTCCCATTTGGTTGAACATCGCTCAATGGCCGCTTCCAGCCAGGCTGAGCAATACCGTTCCGGCCATGATCAACAGCAGCCCACAGAGCTTCATCCAACCCAGGCCTTCACCGAACCAGACCACGCCAACCACGGCCACGATCGCCATGCCGACGCCACACCAGATGGCGTAGACGATGCCGACTTCCAACGTCTTCAGGACTTGGCTCAACAGCCAGAATGACAACACATAGCCCGACACCACCATCAGCGTGGGGACCAGCCTTGTCATGCCTGCCGATGCTTTCAGCGAGCTGGTTGCAATGGTTTCAGCAATGATGGCGAGAGCCAGCAGCCCCCACACCGTCGGTGGAGCACTCAGAACTTGAACCCCTTGTGCAAGGCAACCACGCCAGCCGTCAGGTTATGGTAATCGACCCGGTCGAACCCAGCCTCACCCATCATCTGCTTCAGCTCCTCCTGCCCTGGGTGCATGCGGATCGACTCCGCCAGGTAGCGGTAACTATCCGCATCGTCGGCAATCAACTTGCCCATGATAGGCAGCGCCTTGAACGAATACAGGTCGTAGACCGGCGACAACGGCTTCCA
This sequence comes from Chitinivorax tropicus, assembly GCF_014202905.1. Classification (NCBI taxonomy): domain Bacteria; kingdom Pseudomonadati; phylum Pseudomonadota; class Betaproteobacteria; genus Chitinivorax; species Chitinivorax tropicus. Next base: position 20,848 of record NZ_JACHHY010000029.1, read on the forward strand.
CACCTTGGAGAACTCCAGCACCAGCAACCGACCACCCGGTTTGATGACACGGTGCATTTCCTTCAGCGCCAGATCTTTATGCGTCATATTGCGCAACCCGAACGCCACGGTCACACAATCAAAGTAATCGTCCGGAAACGGCAGTTTCTCCGCATCACATTGCGCCACAGGCAGCAGCACACCTCGATCCACCAAACGATCACGACCAACCGTCAGCATGGAGCTGTTGATGTCCGTCAGCCAGACCTGCCCACTCGCCCCGACCTTTTTGCTGAATGCATACGACAGATCGCCCGTGCCGCCTGCGATATCCAGCACCCGCGAACCGGCCCGAACCCCAGACTGCTCGATCGCGAATACCTTCCACAACCGATGCAATCCACCGGACATCAGGTCGTTCATCACATCGTATTTCTGGGCAACGGAGTGAAACACCCCAGCAACCTTGCGGGCCTTCTCAGACTCGTCTACCGTTTCAAAACCAAAGTGCGTCTGTTTATCAGTCATGATGGATCTCGCGAAGCGCCCGCCACAGCCAGGCGGGCTAGGTAATCCTGCCAGTTGGCATCCTGATTGACGCCCAACTGGTATAAGTAATCCCAAGAGTACAGGCCGGAATCATGCCCATCGTCAAACACCAGTTTGATCGCATAGTGGCCGACCGGCTCAATGGCCTTGATATTCACCCACCGCTTGCCGATCTGCAGCACCGCCTGCTCAGGCGAATGGCCCCGTACCGCAGCAGAAGGGGAAAACACTCGAAGATATTCACAAGGCAATTCAAATCGAGCCTGGTCGGAAAAGACCAATTCCAGCAGACGAGACTGCTGATGCAGCCGAATTTCAATGGGGACAGGGGTATGTTGACTCAATCCAGCCATGAAGCACATCCGTGCAAAGAAGATGCAATCTTAACAAATTAGGCTGCTGCTTGCAGTAAACACACCAAGCATGTCCTACCACGGGATGTTGAGCCTGCCGGATTTGTCACGCTCATGTAATAATCCCTACCTATCCTTGCAACAATATCGAATTGTCGAGGAACACGACATGCCCGCAAATATCCTCCTGGTTGAAGATGAGCCCGCCATTCAGGAATTGATCGCCTTCAACCTGGAACAAGCTGGTCACCACGTACTCCGTGCCGAAACGGCTGAGCAAGGTCTGAATTTCATCCGCACCGCCTTACCTGATCTGGTTCTGCTTGACTGGATGCTGCCAGGGCAATCCGGTGTGGATTTCACCCGCCGTATCCGCAACGACGAGCGCACCCGACATGTGCCCGTCATCATGCTCACCGCACGCTCGGAAGAACATGACAAGATTTCCGGGCTGGAAAGTGGGGCGGACGACTACATCACCAAACCCTTCAGCCCACGTGAGCTGCAGGCCCGCATCAAAGCTGTGCTCCGCCGTCGCGCACCACAGATGACCGACGATGCAGTCGAGGTGAAAGGCCTGCGCCTGGACCCGGCAACCCACCGGGTCACAGCCAGTAATCGTTCGCTGGATCTGGGCCCGACCGAATTTCGCCTGCTGCATTTCTTCATGACCCACAGTGAACGGGTGCACTCCCGGTCGCAACTGCTGGATCATGTCTGGGGTGACCATGTGTTTGTCGAGGAACGGACTGTCGATGTCCACATCCGTCGCCTGCGCAGCGCGCTGGAGCCAAGTGGCCATGCTGACTTGATCCAGACTGTACGCGGTGCAGGGTACCGTTTCTCTGCACAATTGTAAGGAAAGTGCTGCTGGCGAGGACGCTGCTTGTATAGCTCGTCAGCGGACAATGCTTGGAATCGCGCAGGTGCATGCATGCTGTGCTCTGCCTACAGCTAGGCAATTGCCCGCACCTGCTGCAAACGGTTTCCTGGCGTGATCTATCCCTCGTGAACGAGATCACAGCCCTTTCCGCAGCAAGCAACAATACGTGGCCAAACCCAGCAAGCATGTAATAATTGGGGCTCGGTGCCATGTGACCTTGGCACCAGTTTTCCATGTACCCAAGTGATGTTCACCACCTAAAGCGATAGATCTTGTCTGGCATTTATAGTCGAACGTTTGCCATCCTGGGCGCCATGGCCTTTGTTTCCGGGGCAGTCTGGGGGTTACTTGGCGCGCTGCCGGCCCTGGCCGCAGGCATGTTGCAGCTGCTGATTTTCCTGCTGTTCCACATCGTGCATCTGGCCAAGCTGCACAGCTGGCTGAAGCAACCCACGCTGGATCGCGTACCGGAAAGCCTGGGCGGCTGGGATGAAGTCTACACCCAGCTCTATCAGATGGTCCGATCCCAATCGCGCAGCCAACAAAAGCTATCCACCGCACTTGACCGATTCATCAGCGCCGGCGAAGCCATGCCTGACGGCGTGGTCGTCCTGAACGAAAAAGACCGGATCGAGTGGTGCAACCCTGTTGCCATGCGCCATTTTGGCCTGGACCGCCGCCAGGACATTGGCCAACAGATCAGCTATCTGGTCAGAAACCCCGATTTCGTCAACTACTTGCATGCCCACGATGCAGCCCAACCGCTCATCTACCGAGGCACACGCGATAAAGACCTGATCCTGGCCATACAGATCGTTCCGTTTGACTCGACACGGAAGCTCCTGATCAGCCGGGACATCACCCAGCTGGAAAAAGTACAGACCGTCCACCGCGATTTCGTCGCCAATGTATCCCATGAGCTGCGAACACCCTTGACAGTCATCGGCGGTTTTCTGGAAACCCTGCTGGATCTGGACGAACCCGCACCGGGCATCGTCCGCAAATACATGGACTTGATGCTGTCACAAACCAAGCGCATGCAGCGGATTGTGGAAGACCTGCTGACGTTGTCTCGCCTGGAGAACCACCAGAACAGCCTGCGTATCGAGCCAATCAACGTACCCGCTTTGCTACAGAGCATTCTGAGCGAAGCCCAAGGCCTGTCGGCTGGCCGCCATGAAGTCACACTCACCATTCAAACCGAACACTGGGTGCTAGGTAGCCGTGACGAGCTACACAGCGCTTTTGCAAACCTGGTATCCAATGCCATCAGATACACCCCGGAAGGGGGTCGAATCACGCTGTCATGGCGTATCGAACATCGACAAGGCGTGTTTCAGGTATCTGACACCGGCATCGGCATCGAACCGCAGCACATCCCTCGTTTGACAGAACGTTTCTACAGAGTTGACAAGGGGCGGGCTCGGGACACAGGCGGAACCGGGCTGGGTTTGGCCATCGTGAAACATATCCTGCTACGGCACGATGCCAAACTTGATATTACCTCCACACCAGGTGAAGGCAGTCATTTCACCATCTACTTCCCTACCGAGAGCCTCACGCCGAGCGCACAGAAAAACATCGCAGCAGATGCCCATTCTTAGATATACCCAACCAGGGTAAATCACCCTCCGCCAAAATACTGCATATACGAATATAAACTGCCACCAACACCACTTTCCTTCTACTTCAGTATTGATCAGCAAAAGCGAGTTTTTCCTCGACATCTTGTCACTCAAACGTCATAATATGGCATCCTGCCGTGAACTACGAATTCGATAATCCATATGTCGAGATATTTTACATGGCGAGATTTGCAATACTCCCATTTCCTCGATAACCCTTGGAATAAGCGTGTCTATATTCTATTGGCATGATGCTTGCTAGAAGATATGTAATTCTAAGAATATTTGCGTGGCCGAAATAGATTGCCCTAACTTAGCCACAAAAGTAGGAATTTTCAGTAAATTCAGCTTCTTGCGATGAGGTCATTCATGAAAACAGGTAAAATTCTATCAATAGCGATGGCGCTGAGCGTGGTGACAGCAGCGCCTGCCTTTGCGGCCAACATGCCCGTCAGTTGGAGCTTTGCATCCGCCAGTGACAGTACGTATGCAAGCTCACTGACCTTGACTGGGGCCAACGGCGCCAAAATCAAGGCCCGCGCGTATTCTTCCTCCCAAACCGATGGCAGTGGCGCGTTGGGCGGTGCCTGGATGAAATCCTGGGGATCATCTGGTATCGGCATCGCCAATTGCACCAGCGGCATCAGTTGCAATGAAACCCAGGCCCCCAACCATAGCATTGATACACAAGGTAAAAATGACTTCCTGCTACTGGAATTCGACGATTTTTACACCGTCAATGACTTCAAGATCGGCTGGAGCGGTCGTGACTATAGCTCCAGTTACGATTCAGACATCCAGCTCTGGTCTGGCCCAGCATCCGGTGCAGCAGGCCTGGATCTGACGGGTGCGTGCATCAGCGGCTGTGCAACAACGCTGGCATCCCTTGGATTCACCAGCACCAAGGTCTTCAATGATGTCATCACCGATCAAAGCAACCCTGTTACCGGCTTGAACAAGTCACGCTACCTGTTGGTTTCAGGTGCGTTGAACTCAGGTGACAACGACTACTTCAAGTTCAAATCCGTCTCAGGCGCCCGTGGGCTGGTACCCGAGCCCGAGAGCTTGGCGCTACTGGGCTTAGGCTTGGCGGGGCTTGGCTTGGTGCGTCGCCGCAAGCGCTGACCACTGGCCAGCTGCTACGAAAACAAAAAAGGTCACCTCTTGGGTGACCTTTTTGTCAGGCTCGAGCCAATCTGGCAAACCACGCAATGCACACAACATTGCAGCCTCCTCAGGTTTGGTGGACACAATCCCCGGTCTCCGTCGAATGCATGGCAACCGAACCCAGTCTGGTCGGCAATGCGCAGCCGCCTGTTATACACTCCAAAGTACACTTGCCCCGTTCACACTTGCAGGCTATGAATCCATACACATCCCGCCGCATCAAGCCAACGTTGATTTCGTTACTGTTCATCAGCCTGAGCCTTCAAGGGTGTGGCGATCGGCTGAAAAACCATGACCAGCTGGTGGAAGAAGCACGTCAGGCAAGCGCCAAAGGAGATCACTCCACTGCGGCGATCAACCTGAAATCTGCCGTGGAAAAGGAACCCGAGCGTGCCCAGACCAGGGTTCTACTGGCGCAGACATTGCTGGACAGCGGACAAGCAGCAGATGCGGAAAAGCAACTGCGACGTGCATTTCAAATCAATAATGATCAGAAGCTCATCACCCCCTTGCTTGTCAAAACCCTGCTGGCACAAAAGAACTACAAGGGCATCATTGAGGAAACGGATATTGCTGCCGGGGCAGGCACACTGGATGGAGAGTCATCGGCGGGCAGAGCCAAAGCCTACTTGATGCTAAACCGCATTGATGAAGCAGAGCGCATCTACACGCAGCTTATCAAACAACAACCTAATGTACTTGCGGCCCAGATCGGCTTGGCCCAGATCGCCGTCTCACGTGGTGATTTGACACAAGCAACTGAATTGATCAACAGCGCCCTGACAACGGCGCCCAATCATGTCGAGGCTTTATATATCCTCGCTACACTGCACACCGCCAAAAATGATACCGATGGTGCAATTGCGACATACCGCAAGATCATCACCCAAGCCGCAAAGGAAGCCACTGCCTATGTGCGACTGGTGGATCTCTTGGCCGCCAGAAAGCAATTCGAAGTAGCGCAGCAGGAAATCAGCAAACTCAGGCAGACCCAGGGTATGGCGGGTATGGTCGATTATCTGTCGGCCATCGTTGCATTCAGGCAAGGCAAGCTGGATGAAGCGCGGAAACTGATCCAAAGTGCGGATCGGGAAATGCCGCAGTTTGTGCCCTCCATGTTGCTGGCCGGGCAGATCGAGCTGGCCGCAAATGATCCACAAAAGGCAGCCAATGCTTTTCAGCAGGTGCTGAATCTCTCTCCAAATGACATTCAAGCCCGGATGTTGCTGGCACAAGCTCAAATACTACTGAAGCAGCCGCAACAAGCCTACGAAACACTCAAGCCGGCCTTGCTGGCCGCCCCCTACTCCGCACCGCTTTATACACTGGCGGGTGAGGCCCTGCTATACAGCAACGATGACCGCCAAGCAATTGCCTTTCTGGAATACGCTGCCAAACTGGCGCCGGACAGCGCCCGAGTGAGCCAATCACTGACATTGTCCAAAATGGCTAAAGGGGGGGTGACGGACGACCACTTGATGCAGAGCAAAATCAACCCTCGAACCACTGAGGTAGTGAAAATCATCAATGCCTTGAATGCGGGCAAACTGGCTGAGGCTGAGCAAATGGCGGCCAAGCACGCCAACAACCACCAGGACGATGCACTCATGCACAATCTGCTGGGCGTGGCGCGAGCCAGGGCGGGCAAGCATGATCAGGCGAGGCAAGCCTTTGAGAAAGCACTGGCCATCCGGGCGACCTACTATCCCGCATTGGTCAATCTGTCTTTACTGGACATCAAGCTTGGTCATACACAGGCGGCAATCAGCCGTTTCGATCAGCACCTCAAAATGCGCCCAGGTGATGTCACCGCCTTGCTAGGCCGCGCCGAGGTCGGCTTGCGTGCCGGAGAGAAACCCGGTCAAATCGAAAGATTTCTGCAAAGCGCCCACAAGGCAAACCCAGGCATGCTACAACCCGCGCTGATGCTGGCACAGCTCTTTTTCCAGTCTGCGGATCACGGTCGAGCAATGGAATATGCGCTGAAGGCTCGCAATATCGCCCCCAATGATAAAGATGTACTGCAAATACTCGGGATGAGCCAGCTGGCATCGGGCGATCGAAATGGCGCCATCTCCACCCTGACGCAATGGGTCATTGCATCACCAGGCGAGGCGGGGCCGCTGATCCAGCTGGCAAAAGCCCAAGCGGGTGACAATCGAGCAGCCAGCGCGGAACACAGCCTCCGAAAAGCATTGGAAATCGAGCCGAAGAACATTCAAGCACATGTAGAACTTGCTCTGCTTTACGCCAAGGCAGGGCGCGCTGCCGATGCCAATCGGAAACTCGCCGAACTGAGCGATCTGAAACTGTCGGCATCCGATCAGAAAGAGCTTCAGGCAGACATAGCCATGGCAGCGGGCAAATCTGCCGATGCCACATCTACCTATCAATCGCTTTATCAAACCACCCCTAGCCCTCGGCTGTTGTCCAAGCTCCACGATGCGCTGGTACAAGCAGGGAAGGTAGATGAAGCGATTCGCATTGGCCAGACTTGGCTCCAGAACAACCCGGACGACATCGGTAGTCATTACTTCCTGGCAAATGCGGCCTCCAATGCCAAGCGCCCCAAAATTGCGGCAGGTTATTATGAAGTCATCTTGAAAAAGAACCCAGATGATCTGACCGCCCTCAACAATGCAGCCCAAGCTTACGTGCAGTTTGACACCAAACGGGCCATCGACCTCGCCACACAAGCCTTCAAGCTGGCACCAGAAAATCCTTTTGTGCTGGACACCTACGGCTGGTCGTTGTTACACAGCGGGAAATTCAAGGAAGGCATCAAACACATCGAGCTGGCCTATCGGAAAAACGGGCAACAGCCGGACATTCAGTACCACTATGCCGTTGCACTGGCCAAAACAGGGGATCGAATGAGCGCCAAAGAGCGCTTGAGTGAATTATTGAAAACCCACCCCAATTTCCCAGATGCGGCTGAAGCCAAGTATCTATTTGAACAGCTTACCCGAGAAGTCGGTAATTGAACGGATACACCAAGCGGCACCCCGCTTGGCTAGGCAACATGGGGAACGCCCATGTCAAGGATACGCTGCCAATCAAAATAAGGCCCAGGGTCAGTTTTTCTACCTGGCGCGATGTCAGAATGACCTTGAACGTCCACGATCGGGAAATGCCGCCTGAGCAATCGCCCCAACTGTGTCAGACAGTCATATTGCAAGTCGGTGAAAGGCACAAAGTCAGACCCCTCCAACTCGACTCCGATCGAAAAGTCATTGCAGCGCGCTCGCCCACGCCAACTCGACACGCCTGCATGCCATGCCCGATCCAAGCATGATACGAACTGGACCAGCTCACCGTCCCGTCGAATGAAGAAGTGAGCAGAGACCCGCAACTGATGAACCTGCGCATAGAACGGATGTTCATCCGGCGGCAAGGTATTGGTAAAAAGCTGCACCACGCCCGGCCCGCCGAACTGATTGGGCGGCAGGCTGATATTGTGAACCACCAACAGCTCAACCAAGCTTCCCTCCGGGCGCGTGTCAGTATTCGGGGATCGCACATGCGTTGCTGGATGCACCCAGCCGTCGGATGCCATGTTGAATATGAATGCCATCCCCGCCCTCCTGACCTAAGCTGCCCGCTTGGCCGCCTGCCGGTGGCGAATCCACTCAATCACAATCGGCATGACCGAAATGATGATGATGGCAACCATGATCAATTTGAGATTTTGCTGCACGATCGGCAATGAGCCGAAGAAAAAGCCGCCATAGACAAATGCCAGAACCCAAACCGCCGCACCGATCACATTATAGGCAATGAACTTGCTGTAGCTCATCTCACCGATGCCCGCAACAAAAGGCGCAAAGGTACGAACAATCGGGACGAAACGGGCTACGATGATGGTTCGTCCGCCATATTTCTCAAAAAATGCATGCGTCTTGTCAAGATACTCTTTCTTGATCAGCTTGGCATTCGGGCCGGTCAGAATATGTCCGAAACGTCGGCCAATTGCGTAATTGACCGTATCCCCCAGAATGGCTGCCACAATCAGCAAGGCTGCCAGCAGATGCACATTCATCGCTCCCTGCGAGGCCAGGGCGCCAGCCACGAACAACAAGGAATCACCAGGTAGAAATGGCGTTACAACCAGACCGGTTTCGCAAAAAATGATCAGAAACAGAATGCCATACACCCAGGTGCCATATTGCTGCGTCAGCTCCAATAAGTGCTGATCAACATGCAAGATAAAATCGATCAGAAATTTGATGATTTCCATTACCTAATTCACCCCATCAGCGAGAACACTTCGGGCTCGGTTGACACCATGTCTGCTGAACCCAAACAGCACAAAGGCGGGATACCCGCCTTTGTTTTTTTATCATGACCGAATGACGGCTGTGCAACTCAAACCACGGCCTCTTCTTTTTTCTTCACCGGAACAATGAAATGCTCGCGTTTGACGCCAAGCCACATTGCCAGGGGGCATGACACCAATACCGATGAATAAATACCGAAGCAGATGCCAATGGTCAAAGCCAATGCAAAATTATGCAGCGTCGGCCCACCCAGGAACAACATGGAGGTCACCATCATCTGGGTTGACAAGTGGGTGATGATGGTACGGCTCATGGTACTGGTGATGGCATTGTCGATCACTGCGGATACCTCGCCCTTCCGCATCTTGCGGAAGTTCTCCCGAACCCGGTCAAACACCACCACCGATTCGTTGACCGAATACCCCAGCACCGCCAACACACCGGCCAGGACAGGCAGGTCGAATTCCCACTGGAACAGGGAGAAAAAGCCAAGAATGATGATCACATCATGCAGGTTGGCGATAATGGCCGCCACGGCAAAGCGCCACTCAAACCGCAAGCTCAGGTACAACACGATACCCGCGATTACGATACCCAACGCTGTCAAGCCGTGGGAAAACAGCTCCTCCCCAACCGCCGGGCCGACAAACTCAACGCGCCGCAACTCGACAGAGCCATCAGCAGACTTCAGCTTGGTCATGATGTTTTCCGACAGCTGAGCGCTGGTGAGCCCTTTCTTGATCGGCAGACGGATCATGACATCTCTGGATGTCCCGAAATTCTGGACCACCGCGTCAGGGAACCCGATCGATTGCAAGTCGCTACGGACACGATCCAGATTGGCTGTCTGCTTATAGGCCACCTCCATCACTGTTCCGCCGGTGAAATCCACACCAAAGTGAAGCCCTTTGGTCATCAGGAAAACAACCGCAGCAATAAAGGTGAGCAAAGAGACGATATTGAACTTCAGCGCATGGCGCATGAAGGGGATGTCTTTTTTGACGTGAAATAGTTCTAACATGCTGGACCCCTACATTTACACCGACACGCTTTGCAAGCGGCGACGGTAACCATAGATCAGGTTAGTCATACCACGAGCGACAAATACCGCGCTGAACATGGATGTCAAAATACCCAGACAGTGAACAACCGCGAAGCCGCGAACAGCACCGGATCCGAAAATCAGCAGTGCCACACCTGCAATCAAGGTTGTCACATTCGAATCCAGAATCGTCGCCCAGGCATGCTCATAGCCGGCTTTGATTGCCGCCTGGGGAGATACCCCATTGCGCACTTCTTCACGAATACGTTCGTTGATCAACACGTTGGCATCAATTGCCATCCCCAGCGTCAGCGCAATGGCCGCGATGCCAGGCAGCGTAAGGGTGGCTTGCAGCATCGACAGAACCGAAATCAACAAGAACAGGTTGACGCCCAACGCAAAGGTCGCGATGAAGCCCATCATCCGGTAGTAGACCAGCATGAATAGCATGATGGCGACAAATCCATACAATGTGGATTTGAACCCTTTTTCAATATTCTCTTTACCCAGGCTTGGCCCGACGGTGCGCTCTTCGACAATGGTCATCGGGGCGGCCAACGCACCAGATCGCAACAACAAGGCCGTGTCATTGGCTTCAGCCGTATTCATCGACCCGGAGATCTGCACGCGGCCACCACCGATTTCAGTCCGGATGACTGGCGCAGTGACGACTTCCGCTTTGCCCTTTTCAACCAGGATCATGGCCATGCGGCGACCGATATTGTCACGGGTCAGCTGCTTGAAAATGGCAGCGCCCTTGCTGTCCAGATTGATATGCACGGCGGCTTCGCCGTTTTCACTGAAGCCAGGTTGCGCATCATTGATGTTGTCTCCGGTCAGCTCAACGTCTTTCTTGACCAGGATCTTCGAGGGCATGCCACTTGGGCTGACTTCATCGAGTAATTCGTAGCCCACCGGGACATTACCGGCCTGGGCATCTTGTAATTTGGATGAATCATCCTCAACCAACCGGACTTCCAGCGAAGCGGTACGACCCAGGATGTCTTTGGCTTTGGCGGTATCCTGCACGCCAGGCAGCTGGACCACGATCCGATCTTCACCTTGTTGTTGGATGATCGGCTCTGCCACACCCAATTCATTCACGCGATTGTGCAAGGTGGTGATGTTCTGCTTGACCGAGTCGGTCTGTACGCGCTTCAGCTCTTCTGGCTTCACAGCCGCCACCAGCTTGATGTCGCCGTCTTCCTGAGTCTTCACCAGCAGCGTGGGCAGATCCTTCTCGATGGCAGCACGCGCTGCACGCAGCTCTTCCACATCACGGAATTTGACTTCAATGTTGTTGCCGATCCTGCGAATCTGGCCATAACGGATCTTTTTGTCCCGCAAATCACGGCGAATATCTGCCGAGTAGCGTTCCATGGCTTTGTCCATGGCAGCTTGCATATCGATCTGAAGCAGGAAGTGCACCCCACCCCGTAGATCCAGCCCCAGGAACATTGGGCGAGCATGCAGACGCGTCATCCAGTCTGGTGTCTTGGAAACGCTGTTCAATGCGACGATATAAGCACCACCCAACGATTTCTGAATGATGTCTCGTGCCTGATACTGAGCGTTTTGATCTTTGACCTTGACTTTGATACTGCTGCCATCCAGCAGCGCGCCATCCATCGGCACATGGGCATCAGCCAGCGCTTTTTCGATCTGCTTCAGTGTCGTCGAATCAATCTTGGTTGACTGACGTTCCGGAGAAATCTGTACAGCAGGCGAATCCCCATAGAAATTGGGGATGGTGTAGAGCGTACCGATGATCAGCGCCAACGCGATGATCACGTATTTCCAGACAGGATATCGGTTCATATTCGAGGTAATACAAAACGTAACGCCCGATCACGTCGGGCGCCAACGCAAGAAGTTAAATATTCTTCAACGTACCCTTGGGCAACACTGCGGTAATCGCAGGGCGCTGCAGGGTCATCTCCACTTTGTCGGCCACTTCGATCACGACATATTGATCCGACAGTTTCACGACCTTTCCAACCAAGCCACCATTGGTCGAAACTTCATCACCTTTTTGCAAATTGGCCAGCATGTTCTGGTGCTCTTTCATTTTCTTCTGCTGAGGCCGGATCAGCATGAAGTAGAAAAGCACAAAAATAACGACCATCGGCAACAATGAAATAAAGTCAAAGCCAGCGGGCGCTGCAGCCTGCCCGTTTGCATATGCGGTACCAATCATGTGGAAAAAGCTCCGGAGAGAGTCCAAACAAAACCGGCATTGTAGCCGGAAGCGATCACAAATTCGAGCAACGATTCAAACGAATTCGTCAGCATGAGTCCGGAAGCTAAGACTGCAGCGAGGTTGCCGGGTTCCCTACCATGGTCTGACCAAGATTCGGCCACCCGCAACACTCAGGACAATAGCATACATCAAACACCAGATGGATTACAGGAAGTAATAATCCAGCCCGATCTCACGGCGGACTTCCGACAAGGTTCTGGCCGCCTCTTCCCGTGCAATCAGAGAATGTTTGCGCAACATCTCCAACACAGCAGCTTTATCGGTAGCCATTTCCGCCCGCTTTGCCCGAATAGGCTGCAACAGGGCCTGCAAACGGTCCTCAAGCTGTCGTTTGACCACGCTATCCGCCAAGCCGCCTTGTTGATAGCGCCGCTTCAGATCTGCCACCAAATCGACATCCGGCTCAAAGGCATCCAGATAGGTGAACACCACATTGCCCTCTACCTGGCCAGGATCTTCCACTCGAAGGTGATGCGGGTCGGTGAACATCTGCTTTACGGCTTTGCTAATTTCGTCGGCGGAGGCGGACAGCGGCAGGCTATTGCCGAGTGATTTGCTCATCTTTGCCTGACCGTCAATCCCTGGCAATCGCCCCACTTTGGGTACGATAGCCTCAGCCTCAACCAACACGTCCCGACCAAGGCTTCGATTCATCCGGCGGACAATTTCATTGGTCTGCTCGATCATTGGCAATTGATCTTCACCAACCGGGACATAGTTTGCCTTGAATGCAGTAATGTCGGCAGCCTGACTCACCGGGTAGCTGAGAAAACCCGCAGGAATGTCACGCTCAAAGCCACGTTGGCGGATTTCTTCCTTGACTGTTGGATTGCGCTCCAGCCGGGCAACTGAAACCAGATTCAGGTACAAAACGGTCAGCTCGGCCAATTCAGGCACTTTGGATTGGATGAAGATGGTGGATTTCGCGGGATCGATGCCCACAGCCAGATAATCCAAGGCAACCTCGACTACATTCTCACGGACTTTTGCATAGTTGCCCATGTTGTCGGTCAATGCCTGCATATCGGCAATCAGCACGAATTGTTTGTACTGATCCTGAAACAACACCCGATTTCGCAGAGAGCCAACCAGGTGGCCGAGATGAAGCGGCCCGGTTGGGCGATCACCGGTCAATATCACCGGTTTTCTTGGGGGAATATAGCTATTGTCTTGACTCATGATGCGCTCCAAAAAAGCCTGCTCACCGTTTTTGGGCGCCTGAAAACGAACATGCCGCCCAATTCGGCGGCATGTTGATGATGTTCAATTGATGCAATGAACCCACGGTGCCGCCAGCTGAAAGCGCCACCAGTAAAAAAAACCAAATACAAATGCGGGTTTGTTCGTTTGCATGTCGTTGATCATGTCACGCGTAACAGATGCTCGTCAAGGCCAGGAAACGCTCACTCACACGCCCCAGCAATGATTTCGCTTACATGTTGTACGGGCATCAGCCACCTGTCGATTTCAGAACCTGCCGCTCATCTCTGAATTGTGCACGGAATGCTTCGAACTGATCATTGTCAATGGCGGCCCGGATATCCCGCATCAATTGCTGATAGTAGTAGAGATTATGGATAGTGTTCAGCCTCGCCCCCAGGATTTCATTCACGCGCTGCAAGTGGTGCAGATAGGCACGGGTAAAGTGGGTGCAGGTATAGCAGGCGCAAGTCTCATCCAATGGCTTGGTATCAAGCTTATAGCGCGCATTGCGGATCTTGATGTCACCAAAGCGAGTAAACAACCAACCATTACGGGCATTGCGTGTCGGCATGACGCAATCGAACATGTCGATGCCTTTTGATACAGCATAGACCAGATCCTCCGGTGTCCCCACCCCCATCAGATAACGCGGCTTGTTTGCAGGCAGCTTTGGTGCGGTATGGCTGAGGATTCTTTCCATGTCCTCCTTGGGCTCGCCCACCGACAGCCCCCCTACTGCAAACCCGTGAAAATCGATTCCCTGCAACCCTTCCAGCGATTCGTCCCGCAGATCTTCATACATGCCGCCTTGTACAATTCCAAACAGAGCATTGGGATTGGCCAACCGGTCAAATTCATCGCGAGAGCGACGAGCCCAGCGCAGGCTCAATCGCATGGAATCCGCAGCCTCCTGGCGCGTAGCCGGGTAAGGTGTGCACTCGTCAAAAATCATGACGATATCCGAGTTGAGCACCCGCTGAATGCGCATCGATTCCTCAGGCGTCAGAAACAGCTTGTCCCCATTGACTGGGCTTGAGAACTTCACCCCTTGCTCAGTGATCTTGCGCAACTCACCCAGGCTGAAAACCTGAAACCCCCCTGAATCGGTCAAAATAGGTTTGTTCCAGCCCATGAAATCATGCAAACCACCATGCGCAGCAATCACGTCCAGACCAGGGCGCAGCCATAGGTGAAACGTATTGCCCAGCACGATCTGAGCCCCAATGTCGTGAAGCTCATGTGGGCTCATTGCCTTGACAGAGCCGTAGGTCCCGACGGGCATGAAAACGGGTGTCTCGATGCGGCCATGGATCAACTCCAGCGTCCCGCGGCGGGCAGCACCATCTGTCTTATGTAATGTAAATTTCATTTTTATCTTTCCGAAGAAACAGTTCGGTCATCTCCGCAGACGGGGCCACCCGTCGCAGTGGCCATCAATGGCCATCGTTCTTGAACTTCCAATAAAGTGTTGACGCCATACATCAACCATACAACCACCAAGGCGGCTTCTTGACTCAAGTGCTTTACTGCAACTGATCAGCAACTACCGCCGAAGCGGATGGAATGCCTCTGGAAACACTGCGTCAACAGCCTCAAAGCGGGCAGTATTTTAAGATATGACACAACTGATCAGGCAACAATTCGATGCCTCAGCAAGACGAATGAAGAGCTGCCCACAAAATGGGCAAGGGGCGCCTATTGACGCGTACGATACACACCGACAGACACCGGCGAGAAATGCATGAAGGGCCTAAACAATGGCAGTCCGCGTTTTTGTAACATTCCAGCGCCCCATCTCCATGCTGCACTGCAAAACAATCCGGGCGACTTCACATCACTCCTCACCAATCCATACATAATGAGAACCAACTATGCAAACACGAATCACCACACCAATCAGAACTTGAAAAAGTGATTTTTATGAAATATAAAATGATATTAATCAAAACATTGATTGAAATGATGCCATTGCTATTAAGTAATTATTTAGTTATTGGTATAAATACGGATGGGAAACTAGGTAGTATGCACATGACAACGGGGTTATCCCGTAAGGGATACTAGCAATAGGCAGTCATGTCGCAATGCGACAGAATTCGTAGTGTGAAATCCAGCAAGGCGCAAGCCTGCTCCTCTCTCCTAAGATTTTTCGGGGTACCTCAAGTACCCCGTTTTTTTTGCCTTCGATTTCCAAACAAAACGCAGCATCAATCCGGGATTTTTCTATTTCAGTTTGCTGATTATTGAATTGGCCTTTGAGAAATTCGTATCTGCCAAGCCTTCATTTGAACACCCTTTCGAGTATCGGGCACGCTACTTTCATCCGTACGTTGACAAGGCGCGGCGGTTTCACACCGTCGCCCCATTCCATCGACGTTACGTCCGTGCAATAACCACCCGATTAAGCGAGCCACCCCGTTGCAATGCTTGACCCGGCAACTCGAACAGCATGCCCGCCTTCAGGCAGGCGCTCCAACATGGTCAGGTGCATCGGCACGCCGCTGTCTTGATCGCCCACCCAGACGTTACCTTGATATCCCGCACCCGTGTCGACAAAGCAGTGTGAATAGATGGTGACAGGACAAGGGACAGGATTGTGACCACAGTATGTTAAAGACAGGCCAGGATAAAAATCGGGTCTGGCATTGGTCTGTGCGGCCAAACCAGCTTCAAAAGCCAACGTCCGCGCCCAAGTCAACGTGTCAATGATCCCACCAGTGTCTGGCCAAGCTTGGGTATCAATCTCTTGATCGGTCCAGAGCACCACCGGATCAGAACTGGCCAGCAGATGGGCGTGGACCAAGTTGAAGCGACCGCGTGAGTCTTTCCCAACCACAATGACATGGGGTAGCGCCGCAATCTCGTCGCATAACGACCACAATTCCCCATCCAGCGTGTCAATCAGATCATCGGCCCAATCTCCCCCGTTGACTCGGTGAAACATGCGACGTGCGCCTTCAGGATCGGCCAAGGCATCCAGCAACAGCCGTTCATGATTTCCCTGTACCGCAAACAACCATGGCTGCCGCAGCAACCGTAAACAGTCCATCGACCTAGGCCCACGGTCAACCAAGTCACCGGTTGAGAACAACCGATCACATGCAGGATCAAATCGGACCTGATCCAGCAAAAACATCAATTCATCGAAACAACCATGCAAATCGCCCACGATGAAATCCCGACCACGGGTATTGTCCGGCAAATAGGCGACCTTGGGTGTCATGACAAAGGCTACTTGGTAATCAGCATCGCATCACCGTAACTGAAAAAGCGATAGCGTGCTGCGACTGCATGTTGATAAGCCCCTCGGATATGGTCATAGCCAGCAAAAGCACTGACCAACATCAGCAGGGTGGATCTCGGCAAGTGAAAATTGGTCAGCAGGCGGTCAACAGTCTGAAATTGATATCCAGGGGTGATAAAGATATCCGTCTCCCCCTGACCGGCGATCAGACGCCCTGACTGGGACGCAGCCTCCAGCGCACGCAAGCTTGTTGTGCCCACAGCCGTAACACAGCGCCCCTCAGCCTTGGCCCGGCGGATGATGTCCACAGTCTCCGCAGGTATCTCATACCATTCACTGTGCATCGTGTGATCAGCAATGTCATCCACACGAACGGGTTGAAATGTACCAGCCCCGACGTGGAGTGTCACCTCACAGGTCACGACACCCATGTTGCGCAAATCCGTCAACATCACCTCATCGAAATGCAACCCAGCGGTAGGAGCAGCAACAGCACCTGGTTTCTGTGCATAGACCGTCTGATAACGCGTCTCATCATCCGCCTCCGGGTTATGCTCAATATAGGGAGGCAGTGGCAAACGGCCTGATGTCTCCAAAATAGCAAACACATCTTCATCATCCAGAAAGCGCAAATGGAACAACTCGCCATTGCGGCCTACCATTTCAACACGCCAGCGCTCCGCCAGTGTCAGCAAAGTACCCGATTTGGGTGACCGGCTTGCGCGCACGTGAGCCAACACCTCATGTTGGTTGATGATGCGCTCAACCAGCACCTCTACCTGACCGCCACTTTCTTTCTGCCCAAACAAACGGGCTTTGATTACCTTGGTATTGTTGAATACCAACACATCCCCAGCCCTGAGCAAGGCTGGCAAATCCTTGAACTGGCGGTCAGCCATTCCCCCCGTTCCACCATCAAGCGTCAGGAGACGGCTACCCGCCCGTTGATTGGCGGGATATTGAGCGATGAGTTCATCAGGTAGATGGTAATCAAAATCTTCAGTGCGCATTGCCATACTCTATTGCTTCGATTAGAAAACCCACAGCCGGGAAAACCCAGTTGAATGATTAAAAATCCAATTACTTTCCAATACTTAATCATGCTCCGCGCCGATTCGGCACGAAAAATGCAGTGCCGGAGTATAGCCTATGGCACCTAAAATGTGGAAAAGTGCTTGCCAATATGTTTTGCTTAGTACATAATCCGCCGCCTGACTTGATTGCAAGTCACTCCACCGCCTGCCCAGGTGGCGAAATAGGTAGACGCAGCAGACTCAAAATCTGCCGGTGGCAACACCATGCCGGTTCGATTCCGGCCCTGGGCACCATATCGCAATAGTGTCTTTTCCCGTGTGAATATGGGGAAAATAGATGCTAGCTAATACAAAAACTTCCAAACCTCCCCGTCTATTTCCAGATAAATCGATACAGAGGCTAACATCTTCCTCCACTGACCTTTCCCCGTTAGGTATCCCAGTCTTTAATTAGCAACCTGGGTCCTCTGTTGGTGGTGCTTCTGCCGGAATTCTTCCGGCGTTAAATATCCCAGCGCACTATGTGGCCGGGAGCGACTGTAATCGAGACGCCATGCCTCGATCTTCTGCTGCGCATCATGAAGGTTCCGGAATACATGCTGATTCAAGCACTCCTCGCGAAACCTCCCGTTA
>NZ_JACHHY010000030.1:0-3701 GCF_014202905.1 Chitinivorax tropicus
GTCTGCAATACCACCTTACCATCTGCATCTGCCCACGCACCGACCAAATCGGCACGGCCATCCTTGTTCTGATCATTCAGACGGTAGGTCGCGTTGTCATTCCATTGACCCAATATTTGATCCGGGCCTGGTACCCAGCGGAATACCAGATTGGCAGTTGCGCTGTCGCTGATCTGCGCACGCCAAACCGTGGCTACCGCCTGGCCTTGTTCATTCTTCCAGATCACCACCAGATCGCTCTGACGATCACCGTTCAGGTCACCCACCAAGTAACGGGCATTGGGTTTGGCTTGACCCAGGCTCTGCTCATAACCTTGTTGGAAGTAGTTGGTATCCGACCACCAGTGCTTCAGCTTGACCGTGCCATCTGCTTGCGGCGTGATCGACAGCAAGTCTTTCAAGCCATCGGCACTGCGCCCGTAGGACAGATCTGCGGTAAAGTATTGTGCATTCGGGTTCCAAGTACCAATTTCGCTGTTGTACTGATCGAACCCGCCATCGGCACGACGACGCATGGTATTGGCTTGTGTGGTATTTCCCGACTGATAGAATTTCACCAGATCCTGACGACCATCACGGTTGTAGTCCTGCAGGCTCAAACCACGCAGCTGGTTATCAATAGCACCACCTGTGGAGGTCTCTTTGTCCTTGACGAACTTGCCACCTTGATTGGTCCATTCGGTGCAATAGCTGTAATTGTCACGTTTGTCCCACTCCACCACTAGATCGGCCTTACCATCCCCGCTTAGATCCGCCAGATAATAACGGGCACGGTATGGATTGTTGGCTGAGATATCCGTCGTCTCTCCCTTCACCAAACCTGTCTCGGTTGTCAACCAAGTTGTGGCTGTTACCTTGGCATCACTCTCTCGACGAATCTCAACCAGATCCGCCTTGCCATCACCGGTCACATCCCCCACCAGCCAACGGCTATCCGCACGCCAGCTACCCAGCACACTGACCAGACCTGCGGTATAGCCCGTGTCGGTCGCAATCCACTGCCGTGCTTCCGCCTGACCATCACCCCGATGACGGATTTCCAGCAGGTCAATCCGGCCATCGCCATTGAAATCACCGTCCAGGTACTGGCTGTCCTTGTTCCAATTACCAGCAGTGGACACACTGATCCCATCACTGAGCCAGGTCTGCAATACCACCTTACCATCTGCATCTGCCCACGCACCGACCAAATCGGCACGGCCATCCTTGTTCTGATCATTCAGACGGTAGGTCGCGTTGTCATTCCATTGACCCAATATTTGATCCGGGCCTGGTACCCAGCGGAATACCAGATTGGCAGTTGCGCTGTCGCTGATCTGCGCACGCCAAACCGTGGCTACCGCCTGGCCTTGTTCATTCTTCCAGATCACCACCAGATCGCTCTGACGATCACCGTTCAGGTCACCCACCAAGTAACGGGCATTTGGCTTCGCCAGGCCCAGACTATATTCCTTGGATGCGTCAAAGGTACTGCCATTACCGCGCCAATAGCGGACTGCTACTGTACCATCCGCTTTGGAGGAGATACCAATGAGATCCATGCGGCCATCACCGCCCTGACCATTACCCAAGTCAGCCTTGAAATAGCACGTACCAGGTGTCCACCATTCATTTATATTTGCGTTGGTGTCAAATGTGCCATCTCCCTTACGGTAGATATAATCCAGCGTGGTATTGCTACCAGATTCGCGGAAACGTACCAATTTGAAATCTGCGCCGAACTCCTTGTCAAAAGCTAGCGGGTTATAACGATAGGCACCGATCTTGCCGGGCATCGAGACTTCTTTACCCTTGGTGAACTGGCCGCCTTGGCTGGTCCATTCCGTCAGGTAGGTATTACCCTCCTCCCCAGGCTTAACCCATTCAACAACTAGATCCCGCTTGCCATCACTGCTGAGATCAGCCAGGTAATAACGCGACTGATGGGCATTGACTGGCGACACATTGGTGACACCACTTTGAATGAAGCCATTGTCACCCACCAACCAAGTTGTGGCTGTTACCTTGGCATCACTTTCTCGGCGAATCTCAACCAGATCCGACTTGCCATCACCGGTCACATCCCCCACCAGCCAACGGCTATCCGCACGCCAGCTACCCAGCACACTGACCAGACCTGCGGTATAACCCGTGTCGGTCGCAATCCACTGCCGTGCTTCCGCCTGACCATCACCCCGATGACGGATTTCCAGCAGGTCAATCCGGCCATCGCCATTGAAATCCCCGTCCAGGTACTGGACATCCTTACCCCAGTTACCAGCAGTGGCCACACTGGCCCCATCACTGAGCCAGGTCTGCAATACCACCTTACCATCTGCATTCACCCACGCACCGATCAAATCGGCACGGCCATCCTTGTTCTGATCATGCAGACGATAAGTCGCGTTATCGTTCCATTGGCCCAGAATTTGATCCGGGCCTTGTGCCCATTTCTGGCTAGCATTGATTGACTCGCTATCGCTGATCTGAATATTCCAGACCGTTGCTACCGCTTGACCTTGTTCGTTCTGCCAGATCACCACCAAGTCACTCTGACGATCACCATTCAGATCACCCATCAAGTAACGGGCTTTGGGCTTGGCCTGCCCCAGATTTTGCTCATAGCCTGCTTTGAAATTGTTCCCGTCAGACGGCCAATGCTTCAACAACACCGTGCCATCCGCTTGCGTTGTGATCGCAAATAGATCACGCATACCGTCGGCGCCGGTACCATAAGTGATATCACCTACCAGATGTTGTGTTGCTGGGCTCCAGTTACCCAGACTCGACCAATATTGTTCATATTTGTCGTCACGGCGCACAGCGGAATGAGCCCTGATCTCATTACCGGAAAGCGCCACACTCACCGAATCGATACGACCATCACGATTCTGATCCAGCTGAATGGATTGATGACTGGAATCAAATGCATCAGGGAGATCGGTACGCTTACCGGCAACAAATGCCGCACCTGTACTGAGGTAATCGGCCTGGTTGGTACGACCATTCGTGTTGCCCCACTGGGCGATCAGATCAGTTTTACCATCTCCATCCACGTCAGCACTGAAGAAGCGGGTATAAGGCACCAACGCGCCATCGACATCAATCGTTGCTTGTAAGCTCAAGCCGTCGTCGGTGACCTTGTGAATAGTGGCAATGGCCATACCATTGGCGCGTCTGCTAAGTGCCAGCAATTCAGACTTACCGTCACCATCCACATCGCTGATCAAATAAGTAGTATTGGAACACCAGCGTCCGAGGCTGGTCTGCTTGCCTATTACAAAACCACTATCTGTAGCCAACCACTGAGCAGCAATGGCTTCACCATTGGCATCGTGTCGGATTTCGAGCAAGTCCAGACGCCCATCACCATTCAGATCCACATCCAGAAAAAGGCGATCACCGCTCCAGTCACCGCGTTGGCTGAAGAAATTACCATCAAAGAGCCAGCTGGCAATAACAGATTCGCCTTGCTCGCCGAGATAGGTGACCACCAAATCAGCACGGCCATCTTGGTTATTGTCGAGTAGACGGTACTGTGCATCCTCCCGCCAGGCGCCGAGGATGGAGTCTGTCCCTTGACGATAGCTGTTGCCACTCGACACGCTGACCGCGTGCCATAGTGTCGCCACGGCCTGCCCGGCGTCGTTGCGCCAGAGCTGCACCACATCGGTACGGCCATCACCGGTTACATCCGCCGCCAGGAAACGGCTGTTGGGTTT
>NZ_JACHHY010000030.1:3801-37743 GCF_014202905.1 Chitinivorax tropicus
GCGCATCTGCCTGCCAGCGCCCCAACACCACGCTCGGCCCTTCGCTGTACCCAGCACCGTTCGCCAGCCATTGCTTGGCCACCGCATCGCCATTGGCATCATGGCGGATCTCCAGCAGGTCTTGCCGACCATCTCCGTTGAAGTCCGCTTCCAGGAAGCGGGTATCTCTCAGCAAATGCAGTGGCAAGTCGGGATGATGGATGATCTGCCGGCTCTGGAAGCGCTCGATTTCACCCAAGCCGGGGGTAGCATCATAGATGCGGGTGCCGATGACCCGACCCAATGCATCGTATTGAGTTTCCTCTACTACCCCCCGTGGATTGACGGTGAACGCCAACCGGTCATTGGCATCATAAACGTAGCGAGTTGTCACGCCATTGGCGTCGGTCTTGCGGATCAAGTTGGATTGTGCGTCATATTCGAAGTGGGTGGTCAGCCTGAACCCTTTCGGATCAACGACACGGGTCACTAGACGTCCCAGGGCGTCATAGCGGTGCAAGGTGATCTGTTCCACCCCTCCAGACTGCCCCTGTATGATCTTGGTCTGTTTGCCTCGGCCATCCCATTCATAGCGGGTTTCCTGGGCAATTCCCGCTGGATCCTTGATCACCCGCCAAATCTGGCCTTTGCGATCGTAGTCGGTTTGAATCTGTCGCCCATCTGGATCGGTCTCGGTGATGCGCTGGCCAAAGGCGTCATAGTCATAACGGGTGGTCAGTTTGAGGCCTGTGGGATCAATGGTTTTGCTGAGGACACGACCAACAATGTCGTACTGATAGCGGATCGCATTACCAGATGAGTTGGTTTCCAGGGTAAGCTGCCCTCGTCCGTCATAGTCTCTGGTCTGCGTTTGTCCTAAAGCATCTATGATCCGTGTCAGTTGACCATTCCGGTTGTATTGGAATTCTGTTGCCTGTCCATTACCATCGACCAGGCGTAGGTTGTCGCCATGACGGTTGGTGCGGGTAATAGTGCGGATATTGCCCGGCAGGGTCTGGATCAGCTCACGTGCCTGGGTGTCATATTGGTAAGTGCTGGTCTGATTCAGGGCATTGGTGACGCGTACCTCCCGACCCCAAGCGTCATATTCAAACCGGGTCGACCCACCCAATGGGTCGGTCTGTACCAGCACACGCCCCAGACGATCGTATTCATAATGAGTAGTATGACCATGGGCATCGGTATGAGTCAGGCGACGACCAAAACCATCATAGCGATCTTGCATCACCAGGTTGAGACCGGTGGCGTCCTGATAAGTGGTGATGCGATGCCCTTGAGCATCATAGGCGTAGTGTTCGGCGCTGGTCTGCTGGTTGCCCAGATCACGAGTGATAGACAGCAGCTGGCCAAATGCGTCATAGGTCTGACGGGTGGTATAGCCCAGGGCGTCGGTGGTGGACTCCAATAAGCCAGCAGCGTTGTAGCCATAGCGGATCGTCCGGTCACGTTGCGGATCGATCAGGGCAATAAGGCGGTCTTGTAGCTCTCCGTCCACCAAACCACCCAACAAACCAGCCACACTGATACGATTGGCATATTGCTGGCTCTCCTGCAGCTGGCCCAGAGTGTTATAGCGGTTGACGCTGACTTCGCCCAGAGCGTTGATGACGTGGGTCTGTCGGCCTGCAGCGTCATAATAGTAGAGTGTGCGGTGGCCTTGGGCATCAGTCTGGCTGAGACGGCGCCCAACCAAATCGTATGCATAGTGAGTGGCATGGCGCGCCCAAACTTGTTCGACTTCATCCGTGGTTTTGGCAGCCAGCAGGTATTCGCTGCCTTCGCCATCCAACTCTGCCACCAAGCGCCCCATCACGTCATAGCGGCGGGTCTGTTGGCGATGCTCATCAGTATCGGCAGCGGTTTGCTTTGCTAGCAGACGCCCCGCTACGTCATAGGTATAACGAGTGATGGTACCTTCTGCATTGCGGGTTTCGAGTAACCGATCCGCTCCATCATAGCGATAGCTGGTTTGTCGATCTGCAGGGTGCGCGGCAGGGCGGAGTGTGGCCAATGTGGTCTGACCAGGCTGAACCTGTGTAGCATAGCGGGTCTCGGTCTGCTTGTTGCCAGCTGCGTCGTAGGTCCATTCGGTCAGATAGCGTTCGGCATCCAATTCAGCGATCAGCCGCCCTTGCCCATCATAATAGCGATAGTTGTGTTGGTCTTGCTCATCTTCCACCGGCAGCAAAGTTGCCAGTGGCTGGCCTGTCAGCCAGAGCGAATCCTGCGCCAAGCGGCCTACCTCGATCGGTCGTGCAAAGCGGGTTACCTGGGTCCGTCGCCCCGCCGCATCATAGGTATATCGGGTGGCATAGCCTGCCATGTCGAAACTGGCAACCAGTAAGCCATCATCATCGTAGACCAACCGGGTCAGCCGGTCGCCTATGGCCGCGCCCGGGCTGGGGACGTCCTGGAGTAGGGTTTGATCATGTGTAGAGCGCACAGTGCGCAGGCTGCTGGTATCAATCTGCTGCGCATAACGAACACTCGCCAGTTTACGGCCAGCGCCATCATAGCGGTATTCGGTAACTTGTCCTGCATTGTCGATCTCTTTGACCAACTGCCCCGACTGATCATAGATCCACCATTGGTGACGATCTGCCGCCGAGATCTCAGCAAATGCCATCCCCACTTGCGTGATATCGACCAGTAGAGGCTTGCCCTCACCATCGACCCATTCGCTGACCGGGGTACCGGTCGGTTTGGCAAAGGTGACCTGATGATTGAGACGGCCAGCATAGTCATAGTAATAAGCAATGACCTGCCCCTCACTATCGACTTCACCATTCTTGCGACCGGCTTCATCATAGAAATACCATCGATATTTGCCAACAGCATCTTCCACCACCCGCAATTGGCCAACCACATCATAATATCGTCGCTCACTCCCCAGCTGGCGGCCACTGCCATCTTGTTGCTGGATGAGAACCAGATCCCCCTGCTCATCGTACAGCTGAGTGGTGATCAGCCCCTGAGCTGATTCGATATAGATCTGATGTGCGACATCGTCATACCGGGTGCGGGTCAGCGCACCATCACCATCCCGGCTCAGCGTCAAACGCCCCAGACCATCATACACATAGTCATTGACATGGCCCACCTGACATGGATCGATCTTTTTCAGGAGTCGACCACTGGCATCATAAATGTATTCAGTGCGGCTTTGTCCGGCTGCCATTCCCTGACCCGCCGCATCCGTAACCTGATAATGGGTCTCTGCCGCCAACTGCCCACGGAAGTCATACTGATAGTCGATCCGCTCCAACCTGGTCAGGTCTTGGTTGACCGCCCAGTTGGTCAGCTGGGTTTGGGTCAGGTCTGTGTCTTGACCCACCTGGCTCAGGTCGTAACGGGCTGTTCGATACCGTAGGGTACTCAGTCGTTGCCCTTGTGTGTTGTATCTGTGTTCAGTGACCCGGCCCTCAGCGCTGATATCAAATCGCAGATGCCCTTGATTATCGTAGACATAACGATGCACCGATTGCTGACCGAGGACATCGAAGGTCTGCGCGTCAGCAACACGATATTGGTAGCGGGTTTCCGCCACCAACCGATTAGCCCCGTCGTAACGCCGGGTGAGGCGCAGGCCGCTGGCGTCGCGCTCTTCAATCAAGTTGCCGGCTCCATCATAACGGAACTGCCGGGTCTGGCCTTGGGCATCGGTCTGGCTGATCAACCGACCTTGTGCGTCATAGCGGTAGTTGACCTGTTCTTGATGTTGCCACCAGCCATCCGGGCTGCTGACTTGGCGACTTATCGCGGTCACCCGGCCTGCCGCATCATGGCGGTAGCTGACCCGCTGCCCCAGGGGATCGGTGAGGATCGTCTCACCACCTTGGCCCTGCTGGTTCTTGAACAATAAGCTAGGCGGAACATCCAGCAGGGTACCCGCTTGCAGATCCGGGGAAGACAAGGCTCGTCGCAAAGCATCGGCAGCTCGGCTGTTACCATATAGATGACCTGCTAACAGCTCCCAGGTGTCACCAGCCTGCACCACATACCGGCCATCCTTTAAGGCCTGCGATTCGACCCATACCGTTTGATATTGGTCACGTGCCGCCTGATCCTGATAGCTGAAAGTCGTCACCCGCCCTGCACCCTCATCAATCTTGCCAAGGCGCCAGTCACCAGGCTGGTGCTCGATGTAGGTGAATTGCATGGTGGTGCCGTCGGTCTGGTGCAGACTCGACAACCGTAGGCTATCTCCCTCATAGGTATAGTGGGTTTGATAGACCGCACCATCCTCAATCTTGTCGTCTTCCGGGCTCAAATCAACGGTCAAGGTACTGAGTCGGCCCTGCGCATCATAGCTGTAGCGCGTACGGATCTGTTCCGTGCCATCGACCAGTTGGCGACGAATCTGTGTCAACAGCAGACCATCATAATCCAGGTAGACACGCTCACCACTGGCTGTTTCCACGTGGCTCAACAAACCTTCTGCGTTGTAGCTGTAGTGCAACGACTGACCATCCTGATCAGCCGTTTCCAGCAAGCGCCCCTGATGATCTGCATCGTAGCGCTCGCTTACCGTACCAGTTTCGTTCCGCCAGTGCCATTCACTGCCCTGACGGGTCAGGCTGCCACGCTCAACTGCCAGATCGTCGCTGAGATAAACTTGGCTAGACAAGTCGTACCGGTAACGGACTTCACTACCATCTTCACGGATCCGGATCACAGTGCTGTGCATTTGATTCAGCGCACCACTTTCCATCCGGATCTGTTTGTAGAGTCCCACCCGCCAGTTGTCGTGGTTATCATCATCCAGCTGTCCTTGGCTGTTGTAGGTCCGCAGTACCCCCAGCCCCAGCCCTCGACCTTTCAGCCAGTCGTCACGATCTTGAATCACCAGGTTGCCCGTCGCGACATTCACGTGAATGCCCGTCTGCTGTTGACCAAACTCCACCCGCCCCGATGCGGCTTGCAGCATGCCGGACAATATCCCCAGCTGACTACCGTTCGTGATCGTGACCATGTTTCATACTCCCTGAATTTTCTTTTTGATTTGACGCCACGTGGTAACACCCGACCACGCCGCTAAATTGATTTGAGTCAGCCCAATCTGATGCGACTACATATGCCCTCACCAAGTGCAACCATGCACATGCATCACACGCTGACCTATTCTTTTCCATGCCCCGACACGGAACGCAAGGAAAAGGAATCCCCTCGCAGGCTATCCAAAGCCTCGCGATTCCATTTAGATTGTCCTGTCAACGGAATATAGGGATGCGGTGCCTGTTCACATCAGGCACAACCTCGCTAGTTGGGTAAAGTAGGCTCGTCGCCCAATTGATTCAGCAGCGCAACCTGGTGATTCACTTGATCACGCAATTCATTGGCACGCAGCACATATAGGTTGTCGGGAGCCACATTGGCTATCAACTTGTCCAGCCATGTATTGGCTTGCGACAGATCCCCGGCCTGCGAGGCCAACAGCGCGCTATAGAACAAGGCAGGGGGATGGGCTGGAGCTTGCTCCAGCACTACCTGCCAGTACTGCCCTGCTTCCCGGGGTTGCCCCAGGTCGTAATGCACCATACCAAGTTGGAAGGTTTCTTCCAAGGCACCTGGACGATGACTCAGGTATTGGGTGAAATAATCCAGTGCCCGCTCCAACAGGCCTAGCTGGGCGTAGAGACGAGCGACCATAGACAAAGCCATCACCGGGATTGGGCCTTCCATGGCCAACACCCGCTTCAGCTTCGCCAGCGCTGCGTCCAATCGATCCGAATTCAGATCACGTTGCGCCAGCGCCATTAGTTCTTCCATATCAAATACATCCAATGCGTCCATGGTCTTTCCAAATTACATTGCAGGTCAGCCCTTGCTACCCTGCCAATTACGATTTCGATTTCCTGCCCGGTTGGTTGCGCAAGACTTCTTCCAAAGTGCCTGTGCCCAGGGTTGGCAGATCCGCCAGCGCTCGCTGCAGGATAGCCTGGGCTGTCTCGCTCTCACCACGTTGTTGTGCTTTCAGCAGTTCCACATACCGCACCGCCATGCTACCTGGTGCCAATCGGCGTGCTTTGGTCAGCCAAGTCTCCGCTGTCGCCAGGTCCCCTCGCAACCAAGCCATCAGCCCCAGCCCACCATGGCTTTCACCGAAGTTCGGATCCAAGTCATAAGCACACTGGAAGCTCTGGTCGGCTGCCGCCAAATCACCTTGCAACAGCTGCGCCCAGGCCAATGCATGCCACGTACCAATATGGTCGGACATATGTCGGACAGCCTCTTCCAGCGAGGCACGACCTTGCACCAGATCGTGCTGTGCCAAGTGGGCAACACCCAGTCCTGACCAAGCACGACCATTATTGGGCTGCCGCGCCAAGATACGTTCAAACTGCAAAATGGCCTGACCTGGCTCACCCTGCCCAATCGACAAAGTACCCGCAGTCAACAATGCATAAGGTTGATCTGCCTGCCATTGCAAGGCTTGAGCTGCCCAATGCTGACTGGCCACGGGTTTGTCGTGATCAAGTAGCAAGAGAGCCAACATACCAGCCAAATCGGCATCACCTTGCCGATCAGGCATCAGCTGTTCAGCCAGCGCAATCGCAGCTTCCAGCTCACCCAGTTGGTGCAGCGTCAAAATATACAGGTGAGCAGCCTGCGGCAAAGCCAGCCAGTCAATAGGCACCTCATTCAACAGCCGCTTGACTCGGGCGTAATCGGCCTGTTGGTAGTAAGCAAACGCCAAATTGTAGCGAAGAGCAGGATCATCTTGCTCTGCCAGCAAGCTGCTCAGTAAATCTGTCGCCAATATCCAGTCTTGTTGCTGAAAAGCCAACAAGGCGCGTAGGTTACGAAGACGAGGGTGAGTTGCCTGCAGCGTCAATCCATGGTCAAGCGTTTGTTCAGCAAGCGCGAATTGCCCGAGACTCAGACTGAGATCGGCTACATCGCCCAGCAACTGTAGATTGTCTGGGTCGAAGGTCAGGAAATGTCGATAGCGTGACAGCTGGGCCTCACGCTCGGCCTGGGTCGCGCTCATGTGCGATATGCCGTTAACAGGATATGGGCTTCTGCCCCGCTTTCCGGACTCACCCCGTCGGGGGTGGCTTCAGCATCGCTTGGTTGTGTCGCCTGCTGTGCTTCGACATTGCTTAGGATACGCTGCATCTCCGCCAGCAACGGCGCATTGTCCAGACCCGTCACCAAACCTTGCCTCAAATGCTCAATGGCTTCGCCATAACGCTCATAGGACAAAGCCAGCAGCCCGTCACGGAAGGATCGCAAGGCATGCTCGACCGGCAGGTAATCCAACCCAGCCCATGTCACTTCACCAGCCTGCTGCTCGCCACTTAATACCTCCAACAGCCCCAGCTGGAATACGGCAATGTCAAACTGTGGATTGAGCGCCACCGCCTCTCGCATCCAGCGCTTGGCATCATCAAACATCTTGATCTGGGCATACTGCGCACCCAACAGAAACGGAATCTCAGGCCGCATCGACACATCGTCCGGCTCCTCGCAGGCCTTTGCGTAAGCCTGTTTCAAATATCCGATCGACAGATCGTAACGCTCCCGACCACTCGCCTCCAGTGCCAGATGCAACAACTCTTCCACATTCAACATCTCTTCCAAGGTCTTTTCCTTCACGCAGTTCAGGTCTTAGGACTAATATATCCTGATGAGGCGTGGCACTGTATAGTCCAAATCAAATTTTAGAGACAAATCCACCACGAGCTGCACAAAATGTTGACCATTGCCATGCTCAGGTAAAACCATAACCCAGGGTCTGTTCACAGTAGCTGATTTGTGTTTACTCCTTGGAATCTGGGTGTAATCCATGGATCGGGTAATGTTGAACGATGAACAATGGTTACAAATTGCCGATTTACTTCCTGGCAACTCGACAGACCAAGGCGGGAGAGCGATCTCACCCAAGGCGTCGCCCTCGTGGAAGACATGCCAACCACCGCAGTGATGGCTGACAAGGGCTATGACAGCAATAAGCTGGCCGGTTGCATCGAAGCAATGGGGCTCTTGCCAATACTACGGCCCATCGCAACCGGAAGCACAAGCGGCCTGTCGATGAGTACCTTTATCAAGCACACCATCTCGCGGCGTGCATCTTCAATCGCCTCAAGTAGCTCCGTCGTATTGCCCCCAATACAACAAACTCGCCAGTCGATCTAATGCCTTCCTGTATCTCACAAGTGCTTATATCTGGTTACCGTGGACATGCACTAGGCCCACCACCACACCAGCTGCTGCGTATATCCAAAGACTTCCCCTGCTCTCGCGGTCAAAATGGATGCGAGACTCCTGCCAGCGAGACACATCCAAGACAATAGGCACCATTTTGCCAACCAGTCTTCATACAATGAATAAATTGACATTCCCAACATCCCGCTCAACTCAGCAAGCTTCTCACGCCAATCGATCAAGTCACCTGGCCCAATCGTCCTAGCGACCTGCCCACACCACCAGCCCCTCAAGGCAAATTTTGAACGCTGACAGAGATTATTTTTAATGCCTCATAACAGGCATAACCCTGACAAGCAAGGGATTTTTTTTATCTTAATTTGTTAAAAATCAATGAATTTACATGCGTATTTTACAATACGCGATATATTTGCGGGGCGCATATTCCTACACAGTAATGGTGACACTAGGTCGGTTATTTAATTGTGCATTGCAATATTCAATGCAAGGGGCTTTTTTTGCCCGTTGTATAGAATTGACCCTTCTAATCTGTGGTTTCCATTACTATCAATCCAAAAAATCAAAAAACACCAAGGTAAGGAGACCTTATATGTTGACCCCTCCACTGTCTCGAAGCGTGCTATGGGCATTGGTAAGCAGTCTTTGCATTGGCACCACGGTCTATGCCGATGCTGGCGTCAGCCGCAAAGATCTGTCAGCTGACACAGATGTGCCTGAGCACATCCGCTATTCCATTCCAAATTTATCTCGACAGCAGATAGCATTACCCAAGCAGAGCTTGCGCAAATCTGCGATGGCCTTAAATGCCAATGATTCATGTCTGGATTATGCCAAAATGGCTGAGCAACGTGGGGTGGCATTGGCCAACTATGTTGCTGATTTGAAAGACGTAGAGTGTACTTATGGCTTATTCTCCGCTCAGAATACTATTCGGAGTAAGTTGTATACAAAGGAGAATTACGAAGCTGTTGCCACACGGCTAAGTCAGGAAGCAGCTCGTTATAATGCAACTACGCGCGCTGCTGCCAATTTGATCCTTTTCTTGAGGGCTGGCTTACTGGCCGCTGACTCGCACAAGGAATTGGCCCCGCCAGCCAACTTCAACAGTCAAATTCGCCCGGCGATTGATTCGCTACTTAGCAGCCAATTTCTACTGGCTCAGAATGCTGCTGCGCCTACAACAGCCTCAGAAGTACTTTATCTGATTACCAATCTTCATCAATATGAGCCGTATCTACCTCGCATCAGGCAATTGATTGCATCACTGACCAATTCACCAAATAATGTGAATGCGGCAGATCAGATGAGTCATGTTGAAGCAGAAAGAGCATTTTCTGCCATATTGACTGTTTATTATTTTGCACATGGGCATGAAGACGCAAAAGCGCTTTTCCTGCAGGATGATTCCTATTTCACGGCTCTCAGGGACTTTCTTGAGAAGAACCCCAGGCTGCTGGATTCGCCAAATCTTACTTTCCTTTTGAAGGATACCGCTGGAGAGCTGTTCCGATTCATGCAGTACCCATCGCTCCGGCCACGTGTATCACCGATCATCAGAGATTTTGTAAGGAAATATCAAATCACCGGCAAAGATCGGATATTGTGGGCCCCAGCGGTAAGGGCGGTTCGGGTTTATGATAAGGATAATTGCAGCTTCTATGGCACTTGTGATTACAAGCAGAAAATCTCAACTGCTGTTCTGGTCAACAATTATACTTGCAGCCCCACGATCAGAATCAGGGCAGAGGAGATGACCCAGCAACAGATGCAATCTACCTGCCAGACGTTATCTACTAAAGAATCATACTTCCATGAGATGTTCCCTACCAAGCGTACTCCGGTAGCGGGAGACAATAATAATCAGTTGGAAGTAGTGGTATTCGATAATAAGCTCAATTATACGTTATATGCAGATCTGATATTTGATATAGATGTCAACAATGGTGGCATTTATATTGAGGGCGATCCGAGTAAGAGTGAAAGTCGCTTTTTTGCATATGAGGAGTCCTGGGACCCTGCCAAACTCAATATCAGAAATCTTGAGCACGAATACACTCATTATCTTGACGCTCGATTCAATATGAAGGGTGGTTTTCAAGATTACAAATCTGTCACGCCGACAGCATGGTGGATGGAGGGGGTGGCTGAATATATTGCCAAAAAGAATGACAATCAACCTGCCATTGATTCAGCCAAAACCAATAAATTCCGCTTGAGTGAGATTTTTGAAAACTCCTATGATATGCCGGTCTGGGATGAGAACCGAGTTTATGATTGGGGTTATATGGCCGTTCGATTCATGAATGAACGTCACCGCAGTGATCTCGATTCCATGCTGTCCAAGTTCCGCACTGGTGATTATGCTGGTTATAAAAAGGATAAGGAGCAGATCGGTACCAGCTACGATGCCGAGTTCGTCAGCTGGGCGCAAACCGTAAGCACCACCGGTGAGCCACCCCTGCCCAGATCTACACCAACTCCGCCCCCAACCCCCACCCCAACACCAGCTCCGACGCCCACGCCAAATTTGCCGGACTGCGGTGATCGGCGAGTCCTTGAGAAAGGTTGTATCGTCCGCAATCTTTCAGGTGATCAGCGTCAACCCATCTATTTGTCAATCTGGGTACCGACTGGCGCCAAAAACCTGAGGATTCAAACCAGTGGCGGAAGTGGCAATATAGATGCTTATTTGGCGACAGGCTATTACCCAGATGCAAACAGATTCCAATATAAGTCCATGCAGCCAGGTAATAGCGAGAGCTTCAATATTCCATCTCCTGTTGGGTTCGCATGGTACAGCATGACCTTGACAACCAGTCAGCCGATTTCTGGCATCAATGCTTGGATGACGTTTGATAATTAATCAACTCTGCTGCCTGTAATACTGACTGACACTGGGTAATATTTGTCCAGTGTCAGTCTTATGGTTGACCATATCGAGAGAGTTGGCATCTCAACTCTGGTCATCTTCTGGTGAACCCATCAGTGTGAGTTTGGCGTTGAAAGCAACAAAAGGATCTGTTGCATCAACGTATTGCATGGCGGATTTAAGATCTCGCCAGCCCACATATTGCATGAGCGTTTTGATGTCCCATCCATTTGCAATCGCCCAATTTGCAAAGCCACGCCGCAATGAGTGACTGGTGTAGGACTCCGGTAACGCATTGCCGCTTTCAGCAAGTACCCTTCTCAACAATGGGACAATACTGTTGACATGTAGCCCATCGGGTTTGATTCGCCCCCAACGATCTACGCCCCGAAACAGCGGCCCTGCTTTCAGCCCCGCCAGCGCCAGCCAAGCCTCACATGCATCGACAGGGCAAAGTGTTTTCAAGGCAGGAACCTGATAACGTCGCCCTCGGTTGTCTCGATCTGCTTTTGACGTGGGCAAAAAGCAAACCATGCCACGCCCGGTCTGGATCTGAATATGCTCAATCCTCAGTCTGACCAGCTCATCACTTCTGAACCCACGCCAGAACCCCAGCAGCAGCAAAGCCTTGTTACGCACATGCTGCAAGCAGGGCTGTTGTGCATCTGACCGCATAATCTGTTCGTCCAACCAACTGACCGTTTGTGTCAATACATCCAATTGCAGTGGTTTGGCTTGTCGTTCGACATGTGTATGGATCATGCGGATGCCTTTCATGATCTTTCGAACCAATGGGGCTTTGGTCGGATCTGGAAAGCCTTGGGACTGATGCCACTGGCCCAAAGCCGCCAGGCGCGATTTAAGTGTATTGCCGGTCAGAATCGCTGCATGATCAGCCAGATATTTGGCAACATCTTCTGCCGTGGCGGGCAAAAAACCACCCCATTCCACCTCGTAATGGCGAATGGCTGATTGATAACTGCGCTTGGTATTGATGCGCGTTGCTGCGTCAATATAGTAGGCCAGTCTTTCCACTGCAGACTACTCCAAAAATGGTCGTGTAAATAGTCTTGATCAAGCCTTACGAAACCGGTGCGTCAAGAAGGCATGTGACGTATTTTGTCGGAATAAAGCAATTTTCGTCAGTTTGGCGATGATATTTTCCATTTAAAAACAATAATTTATGCGTTGTGCAAATGCAGCCTTTCGAATTATACTTCTCGCCCACTTGATTGATTCCACATGTAAGAACATAGCAGTAACTCACATGAGTAGTAGCGGTGGCGTTTTCACTGGCACATCAGAAATTCATAATTTTCTCAATATCTTGATTACACTTCAAAGGGAAGCAGGCATGCGAAATTGGGCTGTTCATTTTAAATCAAACCTTTACACAGTAGGTGTTGCAACAGTAGTAGCAACCAGCTTGGTAGCATGCGGCGGAGGCGGTGGTGGTGATTCATCTCCAGCCGGCAGCACAACCCCTCCTCCAACTTCAACACCCACACCTACACCCACACCTACACCCACACCTACACCTACACCTACACCCACACCTACACCCACACCTACACCTACACCCACACCTACACCCACACCCACACCCACACCTACACCTACACCTACACCTACACCTA
The DNA here is from genome assembly GCF_014202905.1 of Chitinivorax tropicus. NCBI lineage: Bacteria > Pseudomonadati > Pseudomonadota > Betaproteobacteria > Chitinivorax > Chitinivorax tropicus. The sequence continues at coordinate 16,477 of NZ_JACHHY010000030.1, forward strand.
CACCTACACCTACACCTACACCCACACCTACACCTACACCTACACCTACACCTACACCTACACCTACACCTACACCTACACCTACACCACCGGGGGCGACGGCGGATAAACCAAGTGGTTGTACCGCCCAACCGAAAGTCGCGCAAGTTGGCCCATTCAGAACCTATGCAGGCGATTGCGTATTAAGCTACCAACTTCAGCCTAATGACTTCCAAGCACTACTGACCCAAAAGGATGGCATCCCCACCTATGACACAGGCAAGGTCACAAGTGAATTCAAGAAAGTGTTTTCTGACCAATATGACTTCATATTCTTGGTGATTGACACGCCAGAAAAACCAGTCGATATGGCCTATGGCTACTACATTTCATCCTCCCGAAGCACGCAGTCATGCACTGGCTCAAGCTGCCCGAGATTGCTGGGAACAATGCACATCACCTATTTGACAGATGCTGTCCGAAATTCCCCTGTCCTGCACGAAATCATGCACCAATGGGGCAATTTCTTTCTGCCGACTTCCGATAGTGGTCACTGGGGGTTTTCAAGCGTCAATGGACAGCTTGGGGGGTTTGATAAAAGTACCTTGAAACAGGTGGCAGCCAATACCTGGAAAGCATCCAACAGCAAGGGAAATGGCTTTGGTACCAATGCGAATGGCGGCAACACCCTGCCCTATTCACCACTGGAATTGTTTGTGGCTGGTTTGATGACAGAAGATGACTTGAAAGAGTCTGGTTTATTGCCCATCAAAGTAGCTAAAAACCCACAATGGGCAGGGCAAGGTGGTCAATTTATTGCAGATGGCTTTGATGAGTATGACTTACAACAGCTCAAAGATATGCTGGCAAAACAGAAATTCACAGCCAAGCCAATGCGCAAACAATCTCGCGCAGCTGTCATCGTGTTGACATCCAAAACAGCGCTGAGCGACGACGACGTAAAAACTTTGAACGGATCAATTGAGAACTTCACACGCGCTGGCGACCCAGATACAAAGTGGTCAGTAAATGGCTTCTACCATAACTTCTGGATGGCAACGAAGCAGGCAAGCGGTGGATCAGCAACACTTTCGATGAGTATTGTCAGCCAGGGTGCCAAGTAAGTCTAGATTCTGTTCAGCCATAGACCCGAGCTAGAATATTACAAAGGTAAAGGCCAGCACTTCCAAAAAGTGCCTGGCCCTTCTCCCAAGGCGATATAAATCATTATTTGTTATGCAGGCACGGGCCTAGCAGATAAGATTCAGCGGCCTGCTTGTTGCCATTTCCGCACGTAGTTTGGCTAGCGCACTCTGATGCAATTGAGATGCACGGCCTCGCGTCACGCCCATGATCTTGCCGATCTCCTCAAAACACAATTGCTGCATATAGTGATATCGAATGACTTGTGCTTCCCGGTGTGGAAGCTTTGTCAGCAAAACATGGAGATGTTTTTTCAATTGGAATAGCTCCAAGGATGTATATGCAGTCGGCGCAGCAACTTCCTCCGTCACATACATTCCATCTTCCTCCAGCATCATGCCAAGTGCCAGCCCAATTGCGACGCTAGCAATTCGCTCAAATGAGGCCATTACCTGGTCAGATTGGGATGAGGCCTTGGTATCAATGGAATGAATCCGCTCACGAATACGCTTTTGAATTTGTAACTGCTTTTGTCGCTCAGTGTAATGTTCCAATCCATTGAGAATGGCACCATTGATCCGATAACTGGCATAGGTCGTAAAAGCAGCATTGCTTGTATGATCATATCGATCAACTGCTTCTATCAGGCCAATGGAAGCCAATTGCAGGAAGTCCGAGAAATCAATCTCGTCAGTAGTGCGCTGTGCATACAGTTTGGCTGCAAGCATCTTTGCGAAGGGCAGGTAATTGCCAATCAACCGTTCCCTCGCATCTGTACACTGCGCGCGCGCCTGCTCCCAGAGTACCTGCTCTTCAGCTTTATCCCATTTCTCCCAGGATGGCGAACTATTCTGTCGCATCGTCTGCAGATATTACTTACTTGGCGAGGTATGCTAGTGAAATGTACCCAGCAAAGCCCGAATCAGGATATTCCAACCATCAATCAGCACAAACATCAACAGTTTGATCGGTAAGGAAATAGTCATGGGTGGTACCATCATCATACCAAGCCCCATCAGGATGGCAGAGACGATTAAATCAACCAATAGAAATGGTAGAAATACCATGAAGCCGATCTGGAAAGCAGCGCGCAATTCCGACAACATGAAAGCAGGGATCAACTGCACATTACTGATGTCGTCGATGGTTCTAGGTTGTGGGCTATGTGAAATGTCAACCATCAACGCCAGATCCTCTTCCCGTGTCTGTTTGACCATGAATTCACGAAATGGCTTGAAGCCTCGTTCCATAGCTTGCTCGGTACTGATCTTTCCTTGTAGATAGGGCTCAAATCCTGTCTGGTTCGCTTCTTTGAGAGCAGGCGACATGGTGAACAATGTCAAAAATAGCGCAAGACTGATCAGTACTGTATTAGGGGGTGTTTCCTGCATCCCCATTGCATGTCGCAACAGTGACAACACGATGATGATACGAGTGAATGCGGTCATGGAAATCAGGATGGCAGGTGCCAAGCTCAACACAGTCAGCGCCAGGAGCAACCTAACCGAGTTGGCAGCATCCAGACCTTGACCAACAGACCGAATTTCCAATCCGGGCAAACTGATGCCACCTGCATTGGCTGCAAAAGTCGGACAAGAGATGAATGTGATAAATACAGCAACCACCACCAGCACAACACGGTGGCATTTCAATTCAAACATCGATGGTTTTCTCTTCTTGACAAGGTGGGCATTGACGATGTCGTTGCAGAATGGTAACGCCATTGGCGTTCTCCGCAATCAACAGATCTGTTTCATCAAAACGAACCACTAGGAGCTGAGTACCGGGTGATACTCGCAGACGCTCCTGCAGAACCAGGCGCTTGGATGGCCGCATTGAACCCGTGATCTTGAGACCATATCGTCGGATCAATAAAGCGATTCCCAGCGCCGATAGGCCCGCGATGGCCAGAGCACCAACCATACGCGCCACCATACTATCTTCACCAGGTGAGGGGCGCTTAAATGGAATGGATGAACCACCTACCGAAGGAGGAGATTCGATGGGGGCGGCTTCAACCGTAGCCGCCCCCATCAGCAGGCAAGCAGTCATGATGGCCGGAAGCAAATGACGCATCAATTTTCCTGGGGTAGCTCAGTGATTCGGACACCAAAATGATCACCCACCGCAACCAGTTGGCCTCTAGCAATGACGTGATCATCCAATATCAAATCAACCGGCTCATCAATCAGCCTATCCAGCTTGACGACTGTATCTTCCTTCATTTGCATCAAGTCTGAAACCAGTAGATCTGCATTGCCAATTTGAGCTGCCAATCTGACCTTGACGTTGCGGATAACAGTCGCATTCGATCCGAGTAATGATGCACCAGCTTTCACAGGATTCTTCAGTTCAGGCAGATCAACAAGTTGCGTTGTGTTTTCAATAGCGTTGCTGTCGTTATTATCACTCATGGTCATCACCATCTGAAATTTATGCTTTCAATTTAATCAACGAGATAGCGCGATGGCCATGCTGCTTGCCAGGGTGCCCCTGGAAAATGGGTTCGCCTTTGTCATCACGGACCAATAACGGCTTGTCTAATGGTTGCTCCAGTTTCACCACATCACCCAAATGCAGGGTCTCGATCTGTCCCACTGTCAACTCCACCTGGCCTAGCTCGACTTTCAGTTGCAGATGTTGCTTACCAAGCGCCTGCCGCCATGACTGATTTGGCCGTCCCAACGAGCGGGTATTTGGCATTGGCAGTCCAGTAGCCACAATATTCAGGGATCTGCCATTGGCCTCGACCCAGCAGATCAATACCGCATCTGCCCCAGGTTGAAATATCTCATCAGCCAGTACTACAGACTTTTCGCGGCATTCGGCTTGATAGGGCACCTCGGAAATGGCACAAAGCACCTGCTGTAAGAAGTCCATCGCAGCCTGTTTAGCGACAATAGGCGCAAGCCCAGACTCCAGATGGCGATCAGCCAAAGATGCCTGGCGACGGCTTGCAAATAAAAGCCTATCGCAGAACTGCTCTAGCTCATTCCCTTTCACCAGAAGTGACAACCCGGCTTGACCGGTCCAGGCCTGCCAAGTCCCCTGGCGATCATGGCTTTGCAACATCAGCGGCGAGTGGATTTGCAACGTATCCGGAAATTGTACACCCCAGCTATTTTCCCATTGCTGAACAATCGCATGGATTCGTGATTTCAATCCGGCAATATATGACTGGCTGAGGAGGAAAAATGGCCTTACGTCCACTTAACGATGCCCCTTCATGTCGAATAGCTGTTGAATCATTTCGTTGGCAGTACTTACCATTTGCGATGATGCCTGGTAACCCCTCTGATTGAGAATCAAGTCACTAAATTCTTGGGACAGGTCAACATTTGACACCTCAACTGATCCGCCAATTATCCGATCTTTGCCATTTCCAGCAATATGGTAACTGAGCGCGTTCTGATTTTTGATCAGGAATTGATTTGCTCCCTCTTGCACCAGCTCGCGAGTATCACTGACCTCAGCCAAAGCCAGTTGGAATGGTTTGTCGGTTTGTCCGTTGGAGTAGGTCAAAACCAATTTACCATCGGCATCAAATGTGCGTTTGATCAACGAACCAGATGCGAAACCATCTTTCTGAGATATGCTAAGTGACGATGTTGCCCCCAAGACATCACCACGGACATCTGGCCCTAATGTGAGGACAGCCGTCGAGGGCACAGCGCCTGCCGGTGTGAACTTCAAGTCAATGGTATCCGCACCTGCCATAGGCTTGAGGTCTTTTATCTTGAAACTACCACTTGCAACAGTAGCAGAACCCTCCGTTGCAACTACCGTCCAGGTGATGGGGTCTGAGGTATTGTTGGCTTCCTTGGTAAAAGTCAGCTTCAGTTGGTGTTGCTGGCCCGCAGAGTCGAACACCCCAACATTTTCCATTGTGTAGGTGGTTGATGAAGGATTCAAGTTGCCCGATAAAACCAGCTTGGTTGAGGCTTGAGGCGGATTGGTACGTTTCCCATCCAGACGGATCTCATCCAGACGCCCCCCTTCCGCCAGCGCCATGACCCTCTCCCCCCCATTGCGGCTGACCAATACACCATCAGCGTTGAAATCAAATTGGCCAGCCTTGGTATAAATCAACTTATCTTTGGCATCCTTCAATACAAAGAATCCTTGACCATCAACCGCCAAATCGAGCTCGTTGCCAGTGCTTCGAATGTCACCCGTCTTGAAATTGAGGTTGGTACCAAATGTTCCAACTCCGTGTCCTGTTCTTCCTTCCCCCAAACCTTGCTGACTGCCCTGATAGAACAGATCGGCAAACTGAAGCTGTGAACTTTTGAAGCCAGGCGTATTCAGATTGGTGACATTATTGCTAATCACCTTCAAACCACGGGAATAGCTGGATAAACCTGACATCCCAATAAAAATGGTATCAATCATAATAGACCTCGTAATAGCTATCGAACGGACAACAGATCGGCAAATGTAATGCCAGTAAAAAGCTGTCCATTAGCATTCAATGTCATGGTGGGCTTGCCATCCACCAGTGTCAGGGAAGAAACCGTCCCAACCACCTTTCCTGATGCCGTTTGTGCCTCGATGGTTTTGCCCAACAGCCCGATTGTCTGACTCGTAGACTGAATACTCAGAAGTTGATCGACCCTCTCATTGACTTGGCGGCCCGACTCAAGTGCGGAGAATTGTGCTATTTGGGCAACGAACTCCTGATTATCCATGGGCTTGAGGGGATCTTGATATGTAAGTTGAGTTAACAGGATTTTAAGTAGATCTTGCAAACCCAAGCCGGCCCCCTGAAGGTTGGCTGCGGCATTACTGATGGAGTTGATGGCCATAATGTGTCATCCAAGCGATTGAATGGTGTGTTCGACTAACCGCTGGATTTCATCCGGCGATAGCTTATTTGAATCATTGATATGCTGGGCTGTATCTGTTTGACGCCCAGAGGATAATATTGCTCTACTGAATGTGCCGTCTAGTTTGACTTTCTGGCCATTCAATGTCAGCTCGCTCAACTGTAGACCCTGCTGCCCCAGCTGCTCTTTGAGAGCATCTATCAACATGCCTAACATATTGGTGTTGAATTCACTGTCACGAATCCAGACTCGGACTCCTTCAACAGACTGAAATAGATGCATATGTCGTTTTGCCCAAGGCTCCCCCGCCACTGTTTTCTGACCAGACACCTCTGCAGACTGGCTAATAATGGATTCAGGCTGATGATAGTGCGCCGGCGGTGTTTCCATTGAAATGAGCTGGGCTCCGAAGTGACGGTTTTCTGAGGCGTGGTGATTGAAGCTGGCGACAATAGGCTCCCCTCCCTGCGGCTGCTCACCTGCGGTATGAGCAGTGGATGAATTCAGATATACACTTGGTACCCATGTACTGAAGCTGGGTGTAGCCAACGAAGGGGTCACTACATTCCTTACATTCACCCAGTTTTCGGCCTCAGCCGTCATCGTAGTTGGTCTTGATGAAGGCATGAAAGTGTCGTTCTTACTCTCAGTTTCAGCTTCGCCCTGCTGATTGTCATTTTCTGTGAGAAAGTCCGTCCCTAGGTCAGGACGCATTGCCGCACCATGCCTGTTCTCCGCCTGCCGCATCTGATGAGGGGTGTGTAGCAATGCCAATTGCGCTTTCTCCAGCTGATGCAACCAAGTATTCTGTAGCTGCTGCGCATCTGGGCCCTGCCCTGCCATCAAATGGCGCACAGGTAATTCATTCTTGATCCGCATTTTTCACCGACTTCCAATGTGCTGCTTGTAGCCATGCCTCGTCCAGTTTTGCAGCCTCCTTGGCCGCCATGCCTTGGTCAAAATCGCGTAGCGCGCGATCATGAAACGCATCCAGGCCCATCAGGTACCGATGTTGAGTGGTATATCGTTGTAAAGCCTCATCACGCAATTGCTCCGCAGTTTTCACAGCTTCACTAGCAGCCTGTCTTTCGGTATGCAGCTGACCGAGATATTGCAACCACAGCCCCCTCGTGACAGGATCCAATGCGACGGTCGCATTACCGGCACCACGTAGCAAATCGAGCGTGCTGCCAAATGCCTGATCTGCTTGTAGAAATGCATCCATTCGCAGCCTCTCCTGAGCCGCAAGGTCAAGCATTTCCCGTTTCTTCTCCTCAAGTTCCCAGGCGCAAACCTTATGGTAGGATTCAAGTGGATAGCGAAAACCACGCCGATCCTTCACTGCATTCCTCCAACGCAGATCTGATGTAGCTGCTCAATCGCTGCAGCACGCGAAACGTGCTCGGTTGCCCCTTGACAGAGCAATGCGCTCAATGCGGGGATGATTTTGATGGCCATATCGATTTCCGGATTACTTCCAGAGCGATACGCTCCGATATCGATCATTTCTCTATTGCGTTCGAACACCGCTAGTTGTGCGATTGCTTGGCGTATCACCTTAATGTCTTGTGGTACCACCAGATCTGTCAGCAACCGGCTTGCACTTTGCAGAATGTCGATGGCTGGAAAATGGCCGGTATGGGCTAATTTACGAGAAAGTACAAGATGGCCATCCAGTGTGGCGCGTAACATGTCAGAGATGGGTTCGTTGAAATCATCCCCTTCGACCAATACCGTATAGAGTGCAGTAATCGCCCCACCCGAGTCAGCTGTACCACAGCGCTCGCAAAGTTCCGGCAGCTCAGCAAAGACAGAAGGGGTGTAACCTCGTGCGGTGGGGGGCTCCCCCGCAGCTAAGCCGATTTCCCGTTTGGCCATGGCAAAGCGGGTGACGGAATCCATGGTCAACAAAACCTGCTTGCCATGATCCCGAAAGAACTCAGCAATCGACGTTGCTGCATAGGCGGCCCGCGCACGAGCCAGGGCGGGCTGATCAGCTGTCGCGGCTATGACGACAGAGCGCTTCAGACCCGATTCGCCCAGATGGTTCTCGATGAATTCCTTTACCTCTCGACCTCGCTCACCAATCAGGGCGATCACATTGACATCCGCCGATACATGACGGGCAATCATACCCAGCAAGGTGCTCTTGCCGACACCACTTCCTGCAAAGATGCCCACCCGCTGGCCTTGCCCTAAGGTAAGCAGGCTATCAATCGCACGTACGCCGGTTTCGAGGATATGACGGATACGAGGGCGTCGAAGTGGATTCAGTGCAGGGCTGCGTAGTGGTCTACGCTGTTGCAACACTGGCATCAAACCACCATCCAAAGGGTTGCCAAATGCATCAATCACCCTGCCCAATAAAGCGTCACCAACTGCGATGTCTGGCAGTTGGCCAGTGGCATAGACTTCACATCCAACGCCCACACCACGGGTGTCACCATATGGCATCAGCACGACTCGATCTTCACGTAGGCCGATCACCTCCGCACGAAGCAATGCACCTCCATGCCGAGGGATGATTTCACACACTTCGCCTATTGCCGCATCTGGCCCTCTGGCTTCAATGCTCAAACCCGATAGATTTGCTATGGAACCGATGCGCCGGTAGAACTTTGCAGCTGAAATGGCTTCACGAAATCGTGAGGTCACTGCTTGTCCCCTCTAACACTAGTACGCAACACTTTGGCTAACTGCTCAAGTTGGTGATCCAGCCTTGCGTCCAGCTCCCCCAGTGTGGTTTCCACCACGCAGCCACCCCGTGGCAAGGTATCATCGGCTAGCCACTGTAATGGCAATGCGCTCACCGTGCTCCGATCGCCATATTGCTGCAACATGGCCAGATCATCACCATTCAATCTGACAGCAAGGATACCTCGTTGATTTACATGACCCAGGGCTTCTCTGACCATTGCGTCAATGGCATCGGGCTGCAGTAGACGTTGACTGGCCAGCTTACAGAGTACCTCAAAAGCGATTGCTGCAGCTTCGGTTTCAAGTATCAATTGATCTTGCTTACATTGGGCTAATAGACGCTGCCCAAGCTGCTCCACTTGTTTAAACAACTCTGCATGTCGTTGCGCGGCCTGATCTTCACTTTTTTTCAACCCAGCAGCAAATCCAGCTTCATGTGCCTTGGATTTGATCGCCTCGGCTTCAACTTGAATTGCTCTGATCGCTTCTTGTTTCGCCAAATTGACTTGTCGATCAAATTCCACCTTATCCAATCTAGGTTCCGGACTGGGTGATTTCTGAGGGGCAGCAGCGCCTGCTGCTACATTGCCTTCGATAGGTTTGGTTGGTTGTGGCTGCGGATTTCCCACCGCGTGTCCAATTAGGCGAGAACCAACGACCCGCTTTTCTGGTAGAACTTGCGGTTTGCGGATTATGGGAGCCATTTTCGGACCCAACGTAACAAGGGAGACGGGGCACCTGCAGAAGCTTCAGGGGCACTTCGATCCAATTGCTTAGGAAGCGAGATCGCCTTGGTTTGCAGTGCTTTCAACAAAGCCAAAGCAAATTCCGCTGGCACAGGGGATTCAGCATGCAAAGCGCTAACCAGGGCTACTCGTCGATCCTCATCCAAGCTCGACAGCAACGACGCTTGCCAGGGCCAGGGACCTAATCTCAATAGTGGCACCAACATCCAACCTGGTTCTTGCCTGAGAACAGATATGATATGGGACATGGGTATCTCGTCGAGCTGCTCTTTGAAGCGAAGCGCTGTATCCGAAAGTGCGGGATGTGCCAGCGTCGGTTTTACTTCAGGTCGGATGATGGTTGAAGCCAGCTCTGGGTCTGCCGGTATCCCCAATGACTGCAATTCCTTGAGATAGCATTCCAGCTGCTGACGTTCAGCATCATCGAGTTGCGACAGAATCCACTGCTGATCTGCTGTGCCAAGCGCATACAAGCTCAGTGCCGCTTTCCTGGCGCTCACAGTGCTACTCCCTGGTCAGATACATTTCCATCTTCTTTCATCCAGGTTTGAATACGTTTCAGCGCTACTTCACGCTCATCGGCGGTCAGACTGAGTTGAGTAGTTACAGCGCGTTGTTTCCCGAACAATTTGATCAGGATGAACAGCATGATACAACTGCCCAACAAGGCTGTTACAACCCACTGCCATGACCTAAGGAGTGGTGACCGTGTTTCTGGTGCCGATACCTTACTTTCAGTAGGATCAGGTATCTTCGAAAGAAGCGATTTCTCAATCTGCCCAGTTTGATGCCCAGGCAACACAGCTAACTGACTAGCAGAGTAGACTGCCACCGTATCGCCTCGATCAAGATTCAGCCCTATGGCGTTGGACACAACATTCTGCAATCTTTCCAGCTGTGTCTCGCCTGGAGACTGCCGCAATATCACCGCAACACTGATGCGCTCCACCGAACCCGGTGCACGTTCCGTCTGCTCTACACGGCGTCCAATTTGATACTCGGTTTCGCGTTGATCTGCACCATCAGCTATCGGAGAAGCGAGATCGCCATCCCCGGCTCTATTGCTACGCTTGGTCTGGCGTTCACGCACCACAAGACCTTGTTGAGATTCGCTTTTCCCTGCTGCAGGCAACACATCTTCGGTGGTCCGCTTGACATGCTGATCTGAGAACACCACATCGACACTGGCTATTACCTGCCCTTGTCCAAAGGTACGCTCCAATACACTGTCCAACTTCCTGGTCAAGTAATCCTCAAGACTTTTCTTTTGATCGACCAAGTCCTGCGATAGGTGTTCATTACCATCCGGGCGCTTGGCCTTGGTTAATGCCACACCATGCTGATCAATGATGGTCACATCTTCAGGTCGAATGTCATTCACGGAGGAGGATACCAACCGCTGAATGCCGCGAACCTGTTCAGGCTCCAGCTGGCGCCCAGGTTTGACTGTGACCGTAACCGATGCCTTGGGGACGGCACCGTTTCTCTTGAACAGTCCTTGCTCTGGCAAAGCCAAATGTACACGCGCTGCTTGAATTTCCTCTATAGCGAGAATGGTACGGGTGATTTCCCCTTGCAGGGCACGTTGATAATTGACTTTTTGAGCAAATTCAGTTACGCCCAAGTCATTATTATTGAACAACTCAAAGCCAACAGAACCGTGCAGTGGGATGTCTTTACCCATCAATTGCAAGCGGGTTTTATGGACTGTTTCGGCTGCAACAAGGATCGTTTCACCACCGTGCTCAAGTTGGTAGGGAATTTTCATTCGATCCAACTCAGCAACCATAGCTGAACCATCCTGTGGGGATAGGCCTGAAAACAACACACGATAATCTGACCGGAACACCCAATATGCCATTCCAATCGTGATGGCAAGAATAACCACCAAACCGCCAACCAATCCAATACGGCCCTTTTGCTCAAGGCCTTGCCAAAACTGCTGAATCATGGTCACTGATATGTCCTCACATCTGCATCCGCATTACATCTTGATAAGCTTCCAACATACGGTTGCGTATCTGAACAAACAGTTGAACAGACAGCTTGGCCTCCTCCAATTGCAACATGACATGATGGAGATTACTGGCATCGCCCAATGCCAGCTTCTGCAGCCCCTGATCAGCCGCAGCAATTTGTTGGTTGACTTGATGAACTTGCCCATCAAACCATGCTGCAAAGCCTTGTGGATGGGCTGATGCCAATGTGCCCGAAGCGCTGATCAATGCAGTTGGCTCAATCTGTACAGGATTGATAGGTGCAATGAAAGCGGCACTCATGAGGTCGCCCCGATATCCAGCGCACGTTGCGCCATGACTTTTGCCGCATTCATAGCAACAACATTGGCTTCATAGGCTCGTAGTGCGCTCATCATATTGATCATCTCGTTAAGGTGATTGACGCCAGGCAGCGAAACATTGCCATTCTTATCCGCATCAGGATGGCCTGGATCATGAATGACCCGAGGTGCCACCTCCATCGTCTCGATTTTTGCCATCGGCAACATAAGATTTGTGCTGGTAAGTAAATTGTCAAACTGCTGTCCAAAATTGACGGCTCTTAGGCTCGCCACTACGCGAGACGGTTGGAACAATTTCCCATCTGGACCAACTGTAGTGTGCATATTGGCCAAATTAAGTGCAGTTACATCCAATCTGGTTTTCTCCAGATTCATCCCTGCCGCACTGATTGCGAACGCGCTACGGTAATCCATCTTTATCGCTTTCCTTCGTTAATGACAGTACTCATGATGGAAAGATGCTTGGACAAGCCTTTAAGCAATGCCTGATAATGAAGTGTATTCTTAGCCAATTCCGCTGTCTGCATATCGAGTGATGCTTGCCCCCCCGTCAACGAGAGATCACTGATCATTTTCGGAGAAACGCCGAACAATGCACGATTGTCAATTGCTTGACCTGCCTGAAGTGCGTCCCTAGCTGCAGCCAATTGATCTTCAAAGCTAACACGAGCAGGTCGATAGCTTGGGTTCGTAGAATTGGCGATATTCATGCTTAACACTTGATGACGCATGCTGGCTGCATCAAGTGCCATCGACACCAGATTTACCGTAATTGGGTGGGGTTTATCGATCATAGGTTTCTCTAGAAATGAATTTACTGCACGACCAATTCGGCATGCAGCGCCCCTGCAGCTTTAATTGCTCGTAAAATAGAAATGATATCGCGGGTATTGGTTTTGATACGGGTCAAGGCTTGTACCAAATCCGCCACGGTGTTATTGGTTGCGCTAATGAAACCCGTTTCTCTACTTTCACTGACATCCACACGTGAATTTGCAATATTCTCAGTTCTGACATCGGCACCGGTCTGACGTACGAAAATTGGTTGGGATACTGTGTTGTCGGTCACAATAGATATCTTCAACTCACCATGGGTAATAGCAACCTTGGCAATACGAACATCACCCCCAGCTACAACGGTACCAGTGCGTTCATTGATGACAACTTTGGCACGACTATCTGGCTCTACAGTCAATTTTTCCAACTTCGTGACAAAGTCAACGACGCGCGCAAGATACTCCTGCGGAACCTGGATCTCAATAGCTGATGCGTCACGCGCCTGGGCCGCATTTCGACCAAGAGCGCTATTGATGGATGCTGCCATACGCGAGGCGGTCGTAAAATCCGGATTGGATAGCTGGAATGTCATTTTATTGTTTTCGTCCAGCAACCGGCTGACCACACCTGTTTCGACAGTTGCCCCCCCAGGGACAGAGCCCACTGTTGGATGGTTTTTCTGAACAACATTACCATTCATATCATATTTATAACCACCGACTGAAACCGGGCCTTGTGCAAGGGCATACACTTTGCCGTTTACTGCTTTCAATGGTGTGACCAGGAGGCTACCGCCAACCAGGCTACGGGCATCACCCAGAGATGTCACGGTAATGTCCAGTGTGTCACCTGGCCGAGCGAACGGCGTTAGATTGGCGCTGACCATTACCACCGCAGCATTACGACTGATGACTTCCTCGGGCGTCAAATTGACCCCGAACTGAGACAGCACATTGGCAATCGATTGTCGGGTTGCCTTATTGCTTGCGGAGTCTCCAGTCCCTGCGAGACCTGTCACCAGTCCATATCCAGAGAGACTATTCTCACGCCAACCGGTCAAACGTCCTAAATCCTTGATTCTGACTCCCTCTGCATTTGCTATATCAACTATCAATAACAAAGCAAGGAGGCCGATGAAAAACTTATGCATGCTTACCATCCAATGAATGCGAGCAGTCGAGACCACCAGCTCGGGCGTTGCCTGCTGGCCAATTCACCTTCCCCCGCATAACTGATATTGGCTTCACCCAATCGGGTCGATAAAACAGTATTGTTATCCTCAATGTCACGAGGTCTAACCACACCAGTCAATTGAATCTCTTGCTTTTCATCATTGATATTCAGCAATTGTTTACCAGAGACAACCAAATCACCATTCCGGCGAACCTCCTGCACCGATACAGTAATCTGGGCCAGCAAACGTCCAGAACGCTGAGTTCGTCCTTTCGAATCGAAACCATTATCGGTTTGCAAACCCAAGCCATGCTTCAATGCGCCATCCACATCAGCCTTCAAACCAACATCATTCTTCCGGGAAGACCCAAAATCGGTAGAGCTACTGGCTGTTGCATTTTCGGTAATTTGTACAGTCAATAAATCACCAACACGATATGCCTTGGCATCTGCTACCAATGAATGAAATGTCCTTTCGTTGTATAGACTTTCGGCCTTTACACCACCATGCATTACCAAGCACAGCCCAGTCATGGCTATGCACAAGTTCGATTTTAATTTTTCCATTGTGCCCCCATCGCAATCAACACTCCTGGGCGAATAACTTTGCCATTAACAGGTGCCGTACCATGAGCGGGTTTCACCTGAATAATTTGTCCTATTTGCCCATCCGCAAGTGCAATGGCCTCCGTTTCAAGTGTAATACCACCAGTATGGATACTCAGTATCACGCTGCTACCCTGCGAAACTGCGGGGGGAATATACAGATGGCTTCGCCTGAGCACCTTCCCAGGCATAAGAGTTTGCTTAAGCTGAATACTTTCATCACATGAAACAACCATATCAGGTGTATTAGTCATATCAACAGTTTGCTGCCGAAACAACAGACATGGCACGGGAATATGGGCGGGTATTTCTTGCTGGCTAACCCAGCCTGTACGGAGAATTGAAACATTAAAACCTAGGCTAACTGTTCGGGCGTATTGACCATCTACAAAAACGTCAAAAGACGTGAACATCTTACTACTCACCCCAGAGCCTGTGATGCGTGCCTGCCGGTATGTAACATCTCCGGTAGGTATCTGAATCTGATCGTTGCCGCCAACGTAACTGGCTGCCACCTGATCATTTGCAAACCTCTGGATCAACAACAGCTTTCCTTTTTCAACCAATTCATCCAGTGACAATAACTGAGTCGCTGAAGTGATTGTTACCTTCTCGCTACCATGCCAAGCCAACCTTGAGAAGACACGCCGATCATATTGTTGAATAAGTCTATTTACCGCTTGTTGGCTCACGACCAGTTTAGACCCCACGCGAGGAAATGATATAACGGGTATATTGCGTAACATGATGCAGTCAGATTCAATATCACAATTGACGGTAGCAATATCACCAATCAGGGCAACGCGTTTGCTAAGTTGGACCGAATCCTTCAATTGCATGCCGACCACTGCTTGCGATGCAGGGGTAAGCAAGCCAAAAATTATGAAAAAATATAACTTCAACTTAGACATTGTGCACAAGTCAACGACGTAAATTATTAGTTATACCCATAATTTCGTCAGATGCCTGAACAAGTTTACTACCCATTTCATAGGCACGCTGAGCAAGCATCAAACTGACCATTTCTGAGATCATGTCAACATTTGCATTTTCCAGAGCACCTTGACTCAAGGTCCCTAATCCAATCGTCCCCGGCTGCCCTGAAATGGCCTCCCCGGATTTCTCACTTGCCTGGTAGACGCCACCACCCTGCGCTCTAAGTGCACTTGGCTGATTGAAATTAACCAATTCTATGCGACCTAACTCCACAGAAGGCCGACTGTCTTTGAAGATAGCTTCAACACGACCATCTGCAAGAATACGAAGTGTATCGGTGTCTTCCGGAAGCTGAATCATGGGCTGTAGTGGGTAGCCAGCTTGGTTTGTCAATACACGATTCGAATCAAGTTTCAAACTCCCCCCTCTGCCATATGCAATGGAGCCATCTGGTAAAAGGAAAGGGATAAATCCGGCGCCTTGAATCGATAAGTCAAATGAGTCATTAGTAGTTTTTAACGTACCAGGGGTGAAATCCATCTCAACCTGTGCAACACTGACAGTACTTTGGGGGCCGACTGGAATTTTAGAGGTTATTTGGGGTTGATCCAACCCATGCGCAATAACCTCCTGAAAATTAACTTTAGATTTCTTAAAACCCGTGGTATTTATATTAGTTAAATTACTAGCGACTGCATCAATTTGTGCCTGTTGTGCGCCCATGCCGTTGGCGCCAATATATAAAGCTTCGATCATAATCAATACCTCAATGCAATTTCTTAAAACTCACCCAGTTTTTGAATACTTTTTCCTAGCGTTTCGTCATAGGCCTGAACAAGACGTTGACTTGCTTCGAAATGACGCATCGTCTCCATAAGAGACATCATTTCACGCAATGGAACAACGTTTGCAGCTTCGAGCGACCCGGATGCGATAACCGTATTTCCACTTTCAGTCGGCTCCACAGTTTCACTAGGGATTAGCAAGCAATTTCCGAGGGATCTCATTTGAATATCAGGATCGAATTTTGCAAATCGAAGCCTATCCACAGGTTTACCATCAGCAATGATTAAACCTTGCTTATCAATGTTGATTTCACCAAATCCAACAGTAATTTCTCCCTGCTGTCCTAATAGCGGGTGCCCTGAGGCCGTCACGAGACGCCCCTGCCCATCAACTTGAAAATTACCCTGTCGCGTATATGCGACTCCTCCATCACTCTGAACAACGAAAAAAGAGTTATCCTGAATGGCAAGGTCTAATGTTCGCTGTGTTTGCTTGATTGCACCAGCACTAAGATCAGTTGCAGGAATGCTAATTTGCGCACCCACTGCCATATCCAACTGGGACATATGCGAAAAAAAAGGTCGGCTGATACTTATCTGACGCCGGTACCCAGGTGTGGTCGCATTTACCATATTGCGGGACAAAGTATCAACACGCTGAAGATCAGAGTGCATAGCTTGAACTGTTAATGTCAGCGCGTCATTCATGGAGTGGGTTACCTGATATTCTTACAGCTAATTATTGTATAGATACGGCGCCGAATGCCCGTAATTCAATAGTATTTGGGATTTCTGAAAGCGATAAAACACGCAAGTGCGGCATCATGCGCTCAGACAATGATCGGATATGCCGCCGTAGCTCAGGCGAACAAAGCAATACAGGTAGCAAGTTACTTTTCATCATGCGTTCCACCTGCAGAGCCAGTTGGCGCATTACACGCTCCGCAAACTGCGGATCGAGCACCATTGCCCCTCCGTTTTCAATTGACTGCACGCCTTGTGCAAATTGATGCTCAATTGCAGGATCTAAAGTCAGCACCTGAAGTACACTTTGATTGTTGACCAATCCCTGGCAAATCATCGGGCCGAGTCGTTGACGTGCCAGCTCGGTCAGATAACTGGCATCCTTATTAAATTTTGCACCATCTGAGAGGGTTTCAAGTATGGCTTGCAAGTTCCGAATGGATACTTTCTCACGCAGCAGATTTTGCAATACCTTTTGTATTTCCCCGGTAGAGAGAAGAACTGGAACCAACTCTTCAACCAATCCTTGCTGCTGTTGACGCACCCGGTTTAACAATCTCTCAGTTTCGGCACGAGTCAGCAAAGAAGCAGACTGCTGACGCAGTACTTCACATAAGTGCGTAATGAAAACAGTTGCTCCGTCAACTAATGTATATTTCCCTCTCCGTGCTGCCTCTTTCTCCTCATGCTCAATCCAAATCGCCGGTAAGCCATAGCTTGGATCTTTGGTTTCAACCCCCTTCAGCTTCATGGGATTCCCAGCAGCATGGATGGCCAGGGTGTAACCTGGCATGATTTCTCCACGAGCAACAGTCACACCAAAAATTGAAATCTCGTAATGGTTGAGGGATAGTCGATCTGCTTCACGAAGCTTAATCTTCGGCAGTACCAAACCAGACTCAACTGCATATTGTTTGCGGAAAGTAGCAATGCGCTCCATTAGTACCAATTCGTCACCACCGAGTTGTGGTGCAAGATTATTGGCAATGAAAATTTCAACGGGCTCTACGGTGAGCTCGTTATATGCATCGTTCTCTATTGCAATATTTGCTTCTTCATCAGGCAAGGAATCCTCATTTGCCCTATCACCCAAACTGGCCTGTTTAGCAAGCAAAGCTGCGATCAGAAAGAAAACAGCAAGTACTGCAGCTGGCAATACAGGGATGCCAGGAAGGAAAAGTAACCCTAGCAGTGCTACGGATACCAACAACAAGGTTTTAGGAAAAGTGGTGAGTTGTCGTAATACCTCTTTACTTAACTGACCATCTGATGCAGAGCGGGTAACTATGATGCCGGTACCAACAGAGATCACCAACGCTGGTACTTGCGTCACGATACCATCACCAATAGTCAACAAGGTGAAAGTCTGCAATGCCTGCCCCCATTGCATGTTCATTTGCATGACACCAATTACTAAGCCACCAATGATATTGATGAGCATAATAATGATGCCAGCTATTGCATCACCTTTCACAAATTTGCTAGCACCATCCATGGCACCGTAAAAGCCAGCTTCCTTTTCCAAATTTTTACGCCGGCGCTTGGCCTCTTCCTGGTCAATGAAACCCATGTTTAAGTCAGCGTCAATACTCATCTGCTGCCCAGGCATACTATCCAGTGTAAATCGAGCAGCAACCTCAGAAACGCGCTGAGCCCCGCTAGTCACAACAATATATTGTACGACAATTAATATTAGAAAAACAATTAAACCAATAGCATAGTTACCGCCAACCACATAACTACCAACTGCGCCAATAACCTTCCCAGCATCTCCATGACTGAGAATTAGACGCGTTGCGGCGACATTAAGCGACAGGCGAAATAAAGTCGCCACTAACAAAAGTGATGGAAAAGTAGAGAATTCTACTGGCTTTGCCATGTAGAAAGTCAACAATAAAATAAGTAATGCGAAACTAAAATTAAATAAAATCAGAAAATCCAATAAGGCAGGCGGGATCGGTGTAAATAACACCATCAAAATACCAAGAACCAGCATGACCAATACAATATCAGCATGCCGCCCCATGGCGCGTCGCAATGAAATCATCATGACTCCGCCCTCCGCTGTTGCCGGGCAGTTCTAGCAGCAAAAACCCAGATCAATATTTTTGCAATCTGCGGATAAAGAGACTCAGGAACGTAATTACTGCTTTCCACCTGTCGGAATAATGTGCGGGCGAGAGGCGGATTTTGTACGATAGCTACATGGTGCCGCACAGCAAGCTCCCGCATTTTCACTGCTAGTTCACCCGCGCCTTTTGCAACGACCATCGGCGCCGGCATACTGCCATGTGCGTATTTGATAGCTATTGCATAATGCGTTGGATTGGTGATCAACACATCCGCCTCGGGAACACCAGATAGACTCTTGGTGCGCCTTAACAACTCCAAGCGTATTTCTTTAAGGCGAGCACGAATTCTTGGATCCCCTTCGCGCTGCTTATATTCCTCCTTAATTTCACGTTTACTCATCCGCATTTGCCGTGTAAATTCCCATCTTACATAAATAACATCTAACATAGCCAGGACAAGCATCGTCAAAATCAATTTGACTAACAACGATCCACCTTCTGTTAGAAGAATTTTTGGGAGCAATTTACTATCAACAGTGCTTAGCATCGCAAGTCTTTTACTTATTTCCAATAAGCTGACAACCAACACAAAGCCAACTATCAAAAGCTTTAAAAGACTTTTTGCCCCCTCATAAAGCATTTTCAGCGAGAAAAGCTTCTTAAGTCCAGCTGCAGGATTAAGCCTATTAAAATCCGGTTGAATGGGCTTAAAGCTAAAGATGGGGCCAGTTTGGATAAAGCTTGATAACACCGCCGCCACTACAATCACCATGATGAATGGTAAAAGTGGTGATACGGCTGCAACCGCAATCTCCTCAAGCCAGTCCAACAATGACTCTACAGACCATTCAATTATTTTTACGTCATAAAGAACAGCTTGTTCAACCTTGGCAAGTTCTATAATGGTTTTCCAGCCAGACGAATAGACAAATAGTGAGACGCCAGCAAGTATCCCTACATACGCCAAGTCAGCACTCTTAGCAACCATCCCCTTCTTGCGAGCTTGCTCAAGTTTATATGGGGTTGCCGTCTCGTTGCGATCAAGTTCTTGCTCCGCCATTCTTTATACCAGTAAATCTTCCCAATAGTTAAAAATATCATTAAATATTACAAATGCAGCCGGCCCAAAATAATGAACGGCCAATGACAACATAAATAAGCCCCCAATTATTTTAATTGGCATACTAATTATAAAGATATTGAGTTGTGGAATATTACGAGATAAAACAGCCATTCCAAATTCTATAAACAACAAGAAAAAAGCAACAGGTGCTGCAAGTGCGAATCCCTGACTAAACATAATTCCAATTCGCTTGCCAAGTAAAACAGGATTGAAATTCAACAGCACCTGACCCAATGGAACATAATTCAATGATGCGGAGAAGCCTCTAATCAAAGCGTGATGAAAATTACCAACAAAGAAAATCAAGATGGCAAGTAAATCAAGCATGGAAGCAAGCACCGGTGATTGCTGCTTAGTAACGGGATCAATCAGGCTTGCAACGGAAAAACCGATCTGAAGATCCAATAAGCGCCCCGCCATGGAGAAGACTGCAAATGCAGAAAAAATACCAAATGCCATTAACACTCCTAATAAAAACTCTGTTACACAGAGCACAATTAAAGGAAGTGTGCCATCTAACAATATCTGACCTTCGCCGCTATGAATATGCGCCAAACAAATAGACAAACCAATAACAATGAGGAGTCGAACCCTAGATGGAATCGAAAATCCACTTATTATCGGAGTTAACAATAAGAGCCCAGTCAGCCTAGCCATGCAAAGCATGGTCCCTATCCCACCAAAAAAATGGACTGAATCGTTCATACTTAGGAAAATGAGCTTCTATAAATACCGAGGGATACTAACGATTAACTGAGTTGCAAATGTTAGTAGTACTTGAAGCATCCACGGTCCAAATATGGACAATGCAATAGCGGCAGCAAAGAGCTTAGGCACAAAACTGATGGACATGTCTTGAATTTGAGTAATAACTTGAACAATGCTAATTACAAGCCCTGCCGCCACCGCAATAAGCAATACAGGCGCTGTTAAGGCCAGGCAAGTCCAAATCATACTGGACATTATTTGCTGAACTTGATCAACTTGCATCAATTTAATGTACCGTGATTAGTATCAATCTGAAATTATGATATTCTGAAGCTTTAGATAAAAAAACCTCAAGGAGTTTGATTTAAATCACCCTTACACGAATTTTTTAAAATTTACACGCTTCGAATGCAACACCCCACATTGCCTTGACATCGCTCTGATATTTATAAGGTTTTTTTAACTTGAATGACGAGTAATATATGATACAGGATTTATACCATCTAAAAAAGAGCCGCTGCAAAAATTATGGTAATCCACCAGGATCTTATGGCCTGAACTGACCTTTCCCCACCACGGGATACCAAGAATTAGTTAGCATGGAGGGCGATAGGAGCTCACATGCGCAAGGCGAGATTCAACGAAGTCCAGAT
>NZ_JACHHY010000031.1:0-28029 GCF_014202905.1 Chitinivorax tropicus
CGGTAGTCCCAGCTGCTGAGCCGTACCCGGCCTGGCTGGCGGCTGACCCGTTCGGTCCAGTGCTGGAAGCTGTCCTGCCGCTCGGTGGCGTCACCACGGTGGTAGCGCAGCGGGCTGTCCGGGTTGGCTTGGCAGGCGGCGTCGAAGCTCTGCCGGTCGCTGATGACCAGGGTGTGTCGATCGTCGGTGTGCTCGAACCAGCCGAACAGGCCTTCGCTGTACATCAGCCGGGCGATGAAGTGCCAGTCGGTCTCCTGGTATTGCGCCACTTGGCTGCGCTGTGGGTAGCGGCTGCGATCCAGTAGTTGGAAGCGCCAGGCGGGGGTGAGCTGGCCTTGGCCGACGTAGTCCTGGAACACGGTCTCCAGGATGTCGGGGATGCTTTGTTCCTGAAACACCCAGCTGTCGCGCTGTAGCCGCAGGCAGGCCAGCCAGGGCTCCAACACCAGTTGGTAGCGCGCCAGGCCGCCGTTGCTGCCCAGGCTCCGCACCTCGGTGATATGACCATGGAAGGGCCGCCGCACGGTGCGCGACCGGCTGGTCTGCAGTTGCAAGGTGGCGGTGCTGCCCAGCAGCTCGGTCAGATTCGCCTGCGCCTGGTCGCTGAGCACGGTGATCACCAGCCGGAAGCCGGTGAACAGGGTGAAGGGGTCGTCTGCCGCCCCCCGCTGCAGCTGGGGGGTGATGGGCAGCTGGCCCAGCGCCGGTTGCGGCACGGCATGCTGCTGCGTCACCAGCGAGCCGGGTGGCCACTGCTCGGCATCGGGCAGCAGGGCCTGCGCCCCACTGGGCAACGGTGCACCCAGCACCGATTCCAGACCCTGCACCGTTTCAACGATCAGCGCATCCGGGTGGTTGGCGAGGACGAGTTGGAACAGACGGTTGGTCGCCGTGAATCGACCCAGCGCCTGACGGAACAGCAAAGCGAAGTTAGACATGCGTTTGTCGTCAAATGTTGACGATTTATTATGCCACCAAGATAGGCGGACGTCATGATGATGCCAAACCCAATCAAGGCATGACAAGCGTTCCCCACGGGTGGAATCTGACTACATTCGCACTATGCTGGTGGCACGCATCTGCATGCCACCATTTCATCGTCAACACCATCGCTTTTGCAATACAGCTCAACCCTTGCTCGACCCGGTCTCCTCAATATAACGATCAATGGCTTTTTCCAGCAGCTTCAGCGGCATGGCCCCGTGCTTCAGCACCACAGCATGGAAATCGGCCAGCTGAAAGCGCTCGCCCAGGGCCTGCTTGGCCTTCTCACGCAAGGCGAGGATCTTCATCATGCCCACCTTATAGGCACAGGCTTGACCAGGCATGACAATGTAGCGCTCGATCTCGGCGGTCACGTCACTCTGTACCATACCGGTGTTACGCGCCATGTAGTCGATGGCTTGCTCTCGTGTCCATCGCTGGTGATGAATGCCGGTATCCACCACCAGCCGTACCGCGCGGAACAGCTCTCCCTGTAAGCGCCCCAGATTGTTGAATGGGTCTTGCTGGTAGCCCATTTCCCACGCCAGACGTTCGGCATAGAGTGCCCAACCTTCAATATATGCAGTAAACGGCATGAACTTCCGGAACAAGGGCAGCTTGTCCTGCTCTTGCTGAATGGCGATCTGGAAATGATGGCCAGGGATGCCCTCGTGGTACGCCAGCGTGCGCATCTCCCAACGAGTGGTGGCTTTGATGTCATACAGATTGGCAAAGAAAATCCCTGGTCGCGAGCCATCCATGGCAGGGCCTTCATAATAGGCCCCGGGGGAGGTCTTTTCTTTGAATTGCGGAATGCGCTGTACGTCCAGCTCGGCCTTGGGCCGGATATTGAATGCCTGGGACACCCCCTGCCCGATCTCATTGAGAATCTGCTTATAGTCCGCCAAGATCTGCGCCCGCCCTTCATTCGAGTCGGGGTATTGAAAACGCGGATCATCGGCAATCTGCTTGAGCAGCGCTGCAATCTCATCACCTTGGTACCCTTGAGCCTTGAAAATCGCACGTATCTCCTGCTGAATCCGCGCTACTTCCTGCAGCCCCATCTCATGCACCTGCTGCGGTGTCTCATCACTGGTGGTGGATTGCTGCAAGATATAGGTATAGAAGGCGTCACCCTGCGGCAGCTTCCACACCCCTGCACGATTGTCGGATTTCGCCCGCAGCCGGGTCATGTAACCGATCAACTTGTGATAGGCCGGGTAGACGGACTGATCGATTGCCCGCTCCGCCTGCCTCAACAGGGCTTGCCGGTCTTCAGGTGATAGCTTGCCAAGCTGCGCCAGCTTTTTATCGAAGTGGGTGTAGAGCAGGTTCTGCGAGGCAGGCGGCGCAATCAAGCCATCCATCTCCTCCAGCACCCTGTCGATGACAAATGTAGGCGGGATGATGCCCCGCTTTTCCCGCACCTGCAGCTGCGCCAGCAATTGATCGAACTTGCGCCCTGCTTTGTTCAGCCGGGCGATGTAGTAGTCCGCATCCTGCTTGCTGGTCAATGGATGCATGGTCAACATGAAGGTCGGATAGTCGTTTTGTACTCCAAACAACTGATTGACCGGATAGTTGTGAAAACGGAAAGGCGTACCGGCCAAGCGATTGCGTGCGTACCAATCCAGCGTGTCATAGTCGAGCCGTTGCGCCGCCGTCATCCCTTTCACACTGTATCGATGCAGCGCAGCAGTGTGACGCTTGAGCCGCTGCAACTCCCGATCCATCTGTGCCAGCGATATATCGTTCAGCTCACCGTTGTGCTTGGTGATACCCCGTTGTTCCAACAGGCGCATGCGGGTGAGGTTTTCCGGCGTGTCCTGCATGGATTCCAGAAAGATACGCTCGTAGAACGTCTCGATCGGCTCCTGCTTGGCAAAGGCAACACTCGGCAGCACGGCACCCGCGACAAAGACAGCACCAGCGATGTGGGCCAGGCGGCTCATACGATCTCCTCATTATGTGGTGTGAAACAGATTCTACTGACAAGAAATGGTTTTCACCTCAGCCCAGTCATATCGATACACCAAGCCGACTGTTGGTGTGCTTCATTTGAGTTTTATTCACACCGCTGATCCTGCAGAGACAATTTCAAGGCAGCATTTTTTATAACCCGATATTAGGTTAGCCATCCACCATTTCAAAGCACATTCGAACATTCAGAACTAATCCAGAACAATACAAAGCCGAATCAAGCCACATATTATCTACACCCTGATCATGATACCCTGCACTAAATTCGGCACACATCCCATTCAATTTACATCGCACTCACCAAGCGCGGCTTCCTCAGAAAATTTGCTTGTTCATTATCGACATGATTCTGTTCAGCCTCCATCCAATCACATCAATGTACATATCCTTCCTTGAAATCACCCAGAGCATGTAGCACCTATGGTTTGGCAATGATCAACCAGACGCGGCGATGAGAGCAAAATTATTTCCCAGGGAAGAGTCCGTGCAAAATAGGTCATTCATGGAACCACTCCGTGTATTGCGCCGCAAGCCGTTGCCCAGGCATCCACTTAGTTGATCAGATGCCGATTCATCGCATGTAAGCAAATCCATTTAAATATTCGAAATTTAAAAATAACCAGATTGAAATGAACCTTAAAGAGCAAGGAAACCCACCAACTCAGCCAGGAAGAAGTGTGGATTTTGATTATTTAAAGACACAAAACCATCAACCCATACAGAAATATGAATTTAATATCATGAATATTCGACACATCATATCAATAAATTATTGACAAATTATCTTTACATTCTCAATCAACCTACACCACAATAAAAAACAGAAATTAAAAATCGCCGCAGTCAAGTGCAATACATAAGCGGCGTACTTTGATTCCATCGAAGAATAAAAAGCCTATCAGCTATTTTTTTGGTTAAACCAACGGCCAAGAATATCAGCCAAACGGGTAGAATAAATGGCAGATATCTTGCCAAAAGGGTCAGTATTGCCCACTGATTTAGGTGATGCAGTGATTTCGTATCGACGGCCATCGAATATGGATCAAGGTTGGCTGCAGTTCCGGTACTCGATCAAGGTGTGGCTTCAAACAGTTGGCTGGCTGATTCCACTTCGATGGAGTCTACTTTTCATTGAGAAAGGAGCTAGGCCATGCAACGCATTTCACGTACCTGCAGTTTGCTTTTCATCAGTGGCAGCCTGTTTGCCTCGGTTGCTCAAGCGGCCCCGGTAGCATTAGTCAAAGATGGTGAGACCGCATATGGTTACAGTTTGGAAGCCGATCAGCTGGTGCCTTATACGGTACAGAGAGGGATGGCTGTGATTGACGACATCGTGTTGGGCACCCATGCGAACATCCAGCGCCATGGCATCCCGTCTCTCCGTGTGCGCCCCTGGACATCCAAACAGGAGGTTCAAACCCGTGACGTCGTGCCATTTGACAACCATATCGGAACCTCAAGCCGCTGGCCAAACAACACGCTTTACTATTCATTGGAAGAAGCATCCGATGCAGCAGCCACTGCATTTCGGGCTGCCATACGGCACCTTGAAAGCAATACAAACGTGAGATTCGAGGAACGAACTGACCAAACCAACTATGTACGCGTCATCAGCGACGCTCCAAGGGAGTGCTCATCATTTGTTGGCATGCAGGGTGGCGCACAAGATCTGTCGCTGGGAGAAGGTTGTGAGACCATGGGTATTGCAGCACACGAAATACTGCACGCCTTGGGATGGGCGCATGAACAGAGCAGAGCAGATCGAGATCGATTCGTCACCATCAATATGAGTAACGTCCAAGCCGACAAGGTAACCAATTTTATGTTAAGCCAAGGAGGTGACCCGATCGGGGCTTATGATTTCGATTCGATCATGCATTATCGATCCAGTGCCTTTGCAATCAACACGGCTATTCCAACCATTCTACCCATTGACCCTAATATCCAGCTCAGTCGGCTCGGTCAACGTAATGGGCTCAGTGCGGGCGATCGGGCATCAGTGAATCACTTCTACCCTCGTCTCAACACCGACCTGGGGCTGAGCCTGAACACGCAGCAGCTGGTGATCAATAAAAATGGCCGGGGCATGGCCACCATCGATCTAGCCGCAAAACAGCGGAACCTGGTTCAGTTGACAGCGACCACTTCCAATAACAGGCTGATCAACAACAGTGGCATTCAATTCACGCACTTGAAGGGCAATCAGTATCAGCTGACCGTCAAACCCTCAGCTGAGATGACCGGCCAAGCCGAGCTGACGGTACAGGCCACCGACCAATTCGGCCAAGTGGTGCGCAAGAAACTGGCTTTGACCGTGTTGCGCTGATCGACACACCAACGAGCCAGGCTGCTGCAGCGGTCTGACTCGTTTGGCCATTGCACACATCCGCTCAGGCTCAGAAAATTTTTTCCGTGTTAACCCGATTTCTGAGCTTGCTACGTTCAATACTTCATCAACCCCCTGAACGGAGCAGATGACATGACCACCCCACGCCCTCTCGTGATCGCCCTGGCGCTGATTTTCTCGGTCAGTGCCTGCGGCAAACGCGACATGATTGCCGACGAACACCCAACTCCCAAGCAGGTTGAGGAGCAGGTTGCTTCTACCCCTGCCAACGCGCCTGTTGCTACAGGGCTGCCTTCCCCGCCGCAATCAGGTGCCGTACACGATCAAGCTACCAATTCGCCACGGAAAATGGCACCAGCGCTCGTGGCAGAGCGTATGGCCATGCCAGCACCAGCCTATGTGACCCCGCAAGCCAATACTGAAAAGTATCAACAACTGGATCAGCACGATATCAAACTGGTTGCGCAAACACCGGTCTCGACTTTCAGTATTGATGTCGATACGGGGGCGTATGCCAATATGCGTCGTTTTCTCAACGAAGGTCAGCTCCCGCCTGCTGATGCAGTGCGGATCGAGGAGTTCATCAATTATTTCCCCTACCAGTACAACCTGCCGCAGCAGAAAGTGGCTGGCAAGCTGGTGCCATTTGGCGTGGTGACCGAGATCGCCCCTACCCCTTGGAATCCGGACAGCCTGCTGCTGAGAGTTGGCATCAAGGCTTCCGATGTGGCCAAAGCCACCCTTCCCCCGGCCAATTTGGTGTTTCTGGTGGATGTATCTGGGTCGATGAATGAGCCCGCCAAGTTACCCCTGGTGAAAAATGCACTGAAGATGCTGGTGAATCAGCTGCGACCACAAGACCGTATTTCACTGGTGACCTATGCCAGCGGGACACGCGTCATCTTGGAGCCCACCCCCGGCACGGAGAAGGCAAAGATCAGCAGCGCCATCGATCAGTTACAGCCTGGCGGCAGTACAGCGGGGGCTGCTGGCATCCAGTTGGCCTATCAGATGGCCGCACAAGGGTTTCTCAAAGAGGGCATCAACCGCATCTTGTTGGCGACGGATGGGGATTTCAACGTTGGCATCAATGATTTCAATCAGTTGAAAAGCCTGGTCGAAGAAAAGCGCAAAAGCGGCGTATCTCTCTCATCGCTGGGCTTTGGCACTGGCAACTACAATGAGCAGCTGATGGAGCAGATTGCCGACGCGGGCGATGGCAATTATTCCTACATCGACAACCTGAACGAAGCGCAGAAGGTGCTTTCGGACGAATTGAGCTCGACGCTGGCCGTGGTCGCCAAAGATGTCAAAGTCCAACTTGAATTCAACCCGAACGTGGTTGCGGAATACCGGCAGATTGGTTACGAAAATCGTGCACTGAAGCGGGAAGATTTCAACAACGACAAGGTGGATGCAGGAGAGATCGGTGCGGGACACAGCGTGACGGCATTGTATGAGATCACGCTGGTTGGCGGGAAACGCATGATCGAGGATCTACGCTATGACACGACCAAGGCTGCCAAGCCGGTTGGCGGCAAGACCGATGAGCTGGCCTTCCTGCGGCTGCGCTACAAAGCCCCCGGCACAGACAGCAGCGAGTTGCTGGAATTCCCGCTCTTCAAGCGAGATATCAAGGCAGCCACCCAGACCAGCGAGGACTTCCGGTTTGCGGCAGCCGTTGCTGCATTCGGGCAGGAGTTGAAAGGGGGCAAATACACGGGCCGTTTCGGCTATGACCAGATTCAACGGCTGGCCGACAGTGCACGTGGCAATGATCCATTTGGTTACCGAGGCGAATTCGTGCGCTTGGTCAATTTGGCCAAAAGCCTCTCCACCCAGCCCAACAGTCAGCCATAAGTAGGCCACCAACCCAGGTGCAGCTGGCCTGCGCCTGGGCTGCGCACACGCCCATGATACAGAGCGCCTGTGATACGGCCTGGCCCGATCAACCAGAGCGAGGGAATTCCACGCAGGCGGCGGCGTTTGGCATACAATTCTGCCGCATGCATGATGACCAGACCGATGAAGTGCTGATGCAACGATATGCCGCAGGAGACATGGCGGCATTCGAGACTCTATACACCCGTCACCGGCGCGGGTTGTATGCCTTCATCTCGCGGCAATCCCCCCAACCAGCCTGGGTGGATGATATTTTTCAGGACACATGGCTGGCCGTCACCCGGGCCAGACAAACCTACCAGTCCACCGCCCAGTTCCGCACCTGGCTGTATCAGATAGCCCGCCATCGCCTGATCGACCTGATCCGGCAGCGCGACCCACTCAAGCTGGCGGAGTTGGAAGCAGACGAAGAACACGATGCGGTGGCGGGCATCGCCAGCGATCGCCCCGGTCCGGATCAGCAGCTGGAAGCCCATCAGCAACACCAGCGCTTGAACCAAGCCCTGGCGGCCCTGCCAGCCAATCAACGCGAAGCCTTTTTGTTAAGAGAACATGGCGAACTCAGCATTGATGATATTGCCCAGCTGACGGGCGTATCGACAGAAACAGCCAAGAGCCGGCTGCGTTACGCGATTGCCAAGCTCAAATCTGCCTTGATGGGGAGTGTATAGATGAAGCCCCAACCCCCGTTGCACCAGGATGCCTTACCGGATGAGCCATTCATCCGCCAGGCTTATCAGGCACTGCCACAAGCCGAGCCCAGTACAGCGCTGGATGCGGCCATCCTGCAAGCCGCCCAGGCCAGCATAGATGCGCCATCACCCGCAACTGTCGTGCCGCTGCCCACAAAGCGCCGCTGGTATGCCATCCCACTGGCTACCGCTGCTACCGTTGTGCTGGGATTGGGCATGTTGCTGGAAATGCAGAGCGCCAAAAAAGAAGAAGCAGTCATCCACGAAACGGTAGCGATGGCACCCGCAGCCGATGCCATGTCACGGGCGGAACGGTCACAATCCACCGGTGCGATGCCCACCCCTACCCCCTTGGCAGGCGATGCCATGAAGCCCTCATCGTCACCGACACCAGCGGTGATTGACAACCCAATGGCCGCAGAACAAGTCAGCCCGCCCCCAGCCAAGCTGACCACCGCACAGGCCCAGCCACCCAAGCCCAGGCAGGAATCACTTACCGAGGCTGCCCCCAGCGCTGCCGATGCCACCGACCCGACGGGAGCCGCACCATCACAGCCAGCTGCAGCCAAACCCCAGGCCAACATTGCCGAACAGGCACCCGCTGCCCCGATGGCACTGGCCAAACAGGTGCCAGCCGAGCCCTTGGCCGACGCGGATTCCTACTCTCGCATCGAGACACCAGCCCGCGCGGCGGTGTCATCCCCCACGCACGCCAGATCGGCGGCGACCAGCCCGGCGCCTATGCAGTGGCAATCCGTCAGTGATAAACGATGTCTCGCCGTGATCAATGGGCAGGTGTCACTAGCCCCCTGCCAAGCCACTCCGGAACAGCTATGGCAGCCCCTGCCCGGCGGTCAATTGCAGAATGTGGCCACGCAGCATTGCCTTGCCAGCATCATGCGCTCCGCCACCCCCGACAGGGTGAGCCTGGTCAGCTGTACCGATACAGCTGAGCTACGCTGGCGGATTACTGATGGACACATTCAGGAAGACAAGCGCAATCCATTTGCCCTAGGTGTGCATGAAAAAGGTGGCGTCCGCTTGAGCCCTATTGAAAAGGATAGCGATAGCCAGCGCTGGCTGCGCCTACCCAGCCCCATCAGCCGTTGATCCGTGTCCGCACTACCAGGCAAACCATAAAATCAAAAGGAATAAATGCCTGTTACCCGATACATGTCGCGGGGCACGGTCACTTCCACATTGCCCGGCCATGGGTCAACTCAGTCAGCGCAGCACGCGTCGTAGATAAGTCTGCCTTGGGCAGCGTGATGGTAAACAACCTGCCCCCATCGCCCGACAGCACAGTAAACGGTAGGCCCGCCTTGGTCAGCCAATTGCGCACCTTGTTCTCCTGCTCGATCGGCAACACCAGTCGCAGCGCGTCAGTTGCGACAATCGGCGCAAGCACCGCGCTCGACACAGCCATGGACACCACCTGACCATACGCCCGCACCAACCCACCCGCCCCCAGCTTGATCCCCCCGTAGTACCGGGTCACCACCGCCAAGGCATCGGTCAACTGCTTATGTTGCAGCACGTTCAAAATAGGTTTGCCCGCCGTGCCAGCCGGCTCTCCATCATCGTTTGCCGCCGCATCGTTGCCGATCGCCCATGCCCAGCAGTGATGCGCGGCATCGGGGTGAGCTTTGCGGATCTGCGCCAGACAGGTCTGCACATCGGCGCGGGATTGAACCGGCCCGACCCAGGCCAGAAAGCGACTTTTCTTGATTTCCAGCATCGCTTCAGCCGGTGACTGTATAAGATTCATCAATAGACCTATGCATACCACATCATTTCACACCAACGGGGTTGGCATGGCTTGCACCATTACATACCAATTTTCACATAAGCTCGAATCAACAGCTCAGGCATGGTGTAATGGCGTCCAATAACAATATTCTGCAGTGAGTACCAAACGTGGCTGAACCCGGAATCGAGCGGATCGACATTGAAGCAAGTATCCATCATGCATGGTCCATGCTGTTGGTCGATCCCATCAATGCTTGCCAGATTGCCAATGATGCCTTGCAAGCCGCCTTGCAAGTCAATGACCAGCATGGTGCTGCGCACGCACAGTTGATTCTGTCAAAACATGAAAGCCGGTTTGGCCCGTCAGAGCAGGCCATCGCGCGGCTGACCCAGCTTGCCGCCTATTTCCGATCACATGGCGATGCGCAGGGCCAGCTACGAGCCGAGCAAGCGCTTGCCCAGATCGAGTTGGAGCAAGGCGCCCCCCACCAGGCGGTGATCCGCTTGCAAAGACTGATCACCAAGCCAGAGCTACTGAGCGCACTGGATCATGCCTCCATCCTGAACACACTCAGCACGGCTCTGACCAGCAGCGGTGATCGCGAGCGGGGCTTGCGCATGGCCTACCAGGCATTGTCCGTGATCCGTCGGCAGCAAGGCACCCCCATCTCAGCACTGATCAATCACAACATCGGGGTGTATCAGCTGAATGCTGGCAATTTTGATCTAGCCCATAAGCTCCTGCACGATGCGCGTCAAACCATCCAGCCCTTTGGTCGTACCAGCCTGCTGGGTCTATTCTCCGCCAATCTCGCGCTGTGCCTGATTCACCAAGGCCAGCTGGATATGGCGCTGAAGATCATCGAGCCCTTAGTGCATGAAAGCTGCACCAACATCACCCCGCGCGATCTGGGCTTTGTGCAAAGCGTGACTGCTGATGCTTGCTTCCGCCTGGGCGAATGGTCACGCGGCGAACACTACCTGGATCTGGCCGATACCACGCTCGGCGGTGATGATGACCCCTTCTTCGTTGGCTACTTGGCATTTTTACATGCCCAACTGCTCGCCCAACAAGGGCAATCAGAATCTGCCCTGGCGCAATGCGACATCGCAATCGCAGCGTCAGAGCGCTCACATGATGATCAGCTGATCCTCGACGTGATCAACCTGCAGTCGCAGATCCATGCCGATCGTGGCGACTATCAACACGCCTACCAACTGGCCAGAGCTTTTCATCAGCGTTACACCCGCGTCTCCGCTTTTGCGAACGAAACACGCTATCTGACCCTACAGGTACAACATGAGCTGGCCGAAGCGCAATCTGCACGTGATCGAGCCCGCAAAGAGCACGCAGAGGCCGAACAAGCGCGGCAGAAGCTCTCGCAACTCAACAGACAGCTGGAAGAGCGCATCGAGGAAATCGAATCACTGCAATCCGCCCTGCGAGAACAGGCCATCCGCGATGCCCTGACAGGATTGTATAACCGACGCCACCTGCAAGATGCGCTACCCCAGGCGCTTCAGCTGGCAACGCGCACCAACTGGAACGTCTGTGTCGCCTTGATCGACCTGGATCACTTCAAACGGTTGAATGATACGCACGGACACCGCCTTGGTGATCTGGCGCTGATCGAGCTGGGCAAGGTGCTTCGGGACGGCATTCGAGGAAGTGACTTCTGCTGCCGTTATGGTGGGGAAGAGTTCTGCATCGTGCTGGCAGACATGCCAGCGAGCGCCGCGCAGCTGCGCTTGAACGGCCTGCTTCAACAGCTGAAAGCACGTCTGATCACCGATGGCGAGAGCCAGTTCTCCGGCCTGGCCTTCTCGGCGGGCATCGCCTCCACCGATCGCTTCGGTCACGATCCGCAACGGCTGTTGGATGCGGCAGACAAAGCGCTCTATCAGGCCAAAGCCGCCGGACGGGGCATTGTCATGATCGCAGAAGTGCTCTAGCCGCCCCTCATTGCAGCACGCATCATGCCAAATTACCTGACCCATCTATGTTTGGCTGAAGACACCCCCACAGGCAGAGTTGGCAATCTACTGGGCGATTTCATCAAGCTCAGGCAGGCGGCCCATTTGCCCATGGCGCTGCAGCGTGGCCTGATCCTGCACCAAGCGATGGATGGCTTTACCGACCGGCACCCCATCGTTTTACGCAGCAAGGCTCGCATCAGCAGCCTCAGGCGCCGCTATGCAGGCATTTTGATCGACATCTTCTACGATCACTTTCTTGCGAGCCACTGGCAACAATACCATCCCACGCCTTTACTGGCATTCACCCACCAGATCTATGACGAGCTGGCAGCATTCGAGCCCGTGCTGCCTGATCGCCTACGGTCGATCCGACCGATCATGTCGGCTGAAAACTGGCTACTGAATTACCAACACCTCGATGGCATCGAATCCACCCTGCAACGCTTTGCAATACATCGCCTCAAACAACCCAGCACACTTG
This sequence comes from Chitinivorax tropicus, assembly GCF_014202905.1. Taxonomy (NCBI): domain Bacteria; kingdom Pseudomonadati; phylum Pseudomonadota; class Betaproteobacteria; genus Chitinivorax; species Chitinivorax tropicus. The sequence continues at coordinate 12,113 of NZ_JACHHY010000031.1, forward strand.
GCACCGGCGTGATCGAGCTGACCGAACACTATGTCGGGCTGGGCGAAGACTTCCAGCAATTTTTCCCTGCGCTGCAAGCCTTCACCCAAGCCTGGCATCAAGCCCAACCCATCAACCTGCCTTGACCCCCTCGTTCCGTGTCTTCCACAACGAGAACAGAATGCCACCGGCCAACAACGCCAAAGTGACGCTCAGCGACAGCAGCGCGGGCACCTTCCCACCGAATACGAAATCACCCAGGAAGATCTTGGCGCCGATGAAGACCAGAACCAATGCCAGTGCATATTTCAGATAGTGGAAGCGATGGATAATCGCAGCCAGTGCAAAATACAACGCACGCAAACCCAGAATCGCAAAGATGTTCGATGTGTAGACAATGAACGGATCAGTTGTGATGGCAAAAATGGCCGGCACGCTATCTACCGCGAATACCAGATCCACCAGCTCGACCATGATCAAAGCCAGCAACAACGGCGTTGCCCACCAGACCAGCTTACCCGGCTGCTTGGGATGTGGGGCCTTCACCAGGAAATGCTGCGCATGCAGCTCTTTGGTCACACGCAGGTGCTTTTTCAAGAACTTCAGGATGGGGTTGTTATTGAAATCCTGCTCGCCCTCATCCGCCACCAGCATTTTCAAGCCGGTATAGATCAGGAATGCACCAAAGATATACAGCACCCAGCCATACTGCGATACCAGCGTCGCCCCCACACCGATCATGATCGCACGCAGCACGATCACGCCCAGAATGCCCCAGAACAGCACTCGGTGCTGATAGACCCTGGGAATGGCAAAAAAGCCAAAAATGAGCGAAATCACAAATACATTATCAAGCGACAGGCTTTTCTCAACCAGAAAACCGGTGTAGAAATTCATCCCCGCCGCCGCACCCATGTACCACCACACCCAGGCACCAAAGATCATCCCGCCCGTGATATAGAACGCGGAGAGCCCCAGGCTCTCTTTGACACCGATTTCGTGATCTTCTTTATGTAACAATCCCAGATCAAAAACCAGCAAAGCAATCACAATGGCCAGGAACATCAGCCACATCCAGGCAGGCTTACCCAGCCATATTGCGTCAAGGAATTCCATAGTTATGCCCTTTCACCCGATTGCGTATTCAAGTTGATCTGTACGACCAGCCTATGATGGCCAGGGGGAGTGAAAGTTCGGGATGAGATAGGCATGAGGCACCTCCAGTATGAAAAATAAAACGGCCCAGTCCGCAAGACATAGGCCGTTACATATTTCACGCAAACAAGCCCCTGCCTTTCGGCAAGGTCTTGCTTACAACTGTTCTGTTGCCCGGCTACCGGAGCATCACGGATACGCAGTGATTGCTCGGGATGACGATAGACCGGCGAGAAGCTACTCCCCTTGATGAGCGAATCATAGATAATCCGATTAATTCAGTCAACTAATATCCGGCGCATCATCCTTGCTCGTCTATTCAAAGCGCCTTGATTTCTCATCATTTTGTCATACACCGCCTCTACACTGATCAGATGGCTGCAACTGGAGCACGTCCGATGAATGTGCTGATGATTTCCGATGTCTACTTCCCGCGCATCAATGGCGTTTCCACGTCGATTCAAACCTTTCGGCAGATGCTGAAACCGCTGGGCATTGATTCACTGCTGGTCGCCCCTGCCTACCCGCATGCACCCGAGCAGGTGGCCGATGAGATCAGGGTGCCGAGCCGATATCTACCTTTTGACCCTGAAGATCGGTTGATGCGTTATCAAGCGCTGAATCGTGCACTGGCTGCGATTCCACCTGATCGCTATGACTTGATCCATATTCAGACACCATTCGCCGCACACTATGCGGGCATCCGCTTGGCGAAACACGTCAACAAGCCAACGGTGATCACGTATCACACATTGTTTGCCGAATATGTCCATTGCTACGCTCCCTGGTTACCCAGTTCCCTGGGACGCCATGTTGCACAGGGGCTATCAAAACGACAGTGTAATCAGGCAGATATGGTTATTGCACCATCCAGGTTGATGGAAAGCACATTGCGGCGTTATGGCATCACTACCCCGATCCAGGTGGTGCCGACTGGAATTCCGATTGAGCGGTTTCAGCATGGAAACAGGATGCTGTTTCGCCAGCGACACCAGATTCCAGACCATCAGATCGTTGCATTGTTTGTAGGGCGGGTCGCTCATGAGAAAAATCTGCCATTGCTGATCACGGCCTTTGAATTGGCACTGCAGACGCAGCCCCATCTACTGCTTGTCATTGCTGGGGAAGGCCCGGCAAAGGCAAGTATTGAGGCCATGGTCAAAAAGCGTGGTCTTGTGCAATCGGTCCGTTTCATTGGCTATCTGGATCGGGAAAAGGATCTGCCTGATTGTTACCATGCAGCGGATCTGTTCGTGTTCCCATCATTGACCGAAACGCAGGGGCTGGTGTTGATTGAGGCCATGGCGGCTGGCTTGCCGGTGGTTGGCATCCCAGCGATGGGAGCCTCAGAGATCATTCTGGCGGATCATGGCTCGCTGCCTGTACGTAATTGTCCCCACGATATGGCCAATATGATCATTCGCCTGGCGGAAAATACCACCTTAAGAGCAGAGTTGAGCCGCGCAGCAAAAGCATTCGCCAGAACGTGGGGCGATGACGCCATGGCTGCGAAGTTGGCTCAAGCATATGAACGAGTCACATTCGGCCAAGCAGGACAACACGAATCCATGCTATCCCAAACGGGTTAGATCAGGTCAGAATCGCCCGCTCGCGGCCATTCTCAATGAAAAAACCATCTTTCAGCGGGTAGGCACAGCACCAGGCTGCCGATTGACCCCAGTGAAACATGTGCGGCTACGGCTCTGACTGAAACCACACATATCATCCATCTGAAGGAGCAGACCCAGGCGCCCCCATCACCGCGAATGTCGCGTTGGCTCGCACCAGTAGACGATCATTGGCCACCAACCGTACTTCGGCAAAGGCCAGACGCCGCCCCACCCGGAACACCTCGACATGTGCTTCGACCCAATCGAGCGGACGAGCTGGCTCCAGAAAGTCTGCCGTCAAATTGGCGGTGACCACAGGAACGGGTGGATTCTGCGAGGTGGATAGATTGATCCCCAATGCGGTATCAGCGAGGGTCAACAGCATGCCTCCATGCGCCATCCCGTGCATATTGTGATGATGTGCAGCGATCCGCACGCCCAGTATTCGTCGATCACCATCATAGCGGATATACACGTCACCCAAATGGAGGACAAATGGACTGGCGCCGATAAATGGCTCGAAACCTTCAGGGATGTGCTGGAGAGACGTCATGGCAATGGCCCGCAAGGAATAGGGTCAATCAATTCAGACTGCCAGCAGTATGCCGTCTCAGATTGACCGACTCAAGCCTGATCAACCATCGCCGGGCAACGCCTTGGGGCCAGGTTTAGGGGGGGGAAGCGGGCTTGGCAGATTGTTTCCACCTGGCTGGGTTGGGGTGGTGGGATTCGTAGTTGACTGTGGCGCCACGGGTTGTGCCAGAAACTTCCAATCACTGTAGCGTTGTTGGTTTTCAAAGGGTAGTTCGTCTTCGACAAACCCCGATTGCTTAAAGGGTTTTTTTTCTGACTTGCTGTACACCCCCAAGATGCCGCCACCCGGCGCACCCAGCACACCCCATTCGGCATTGCCTGTTATCGGGTCTGGATAGAGCTTACGGATATGACGGACGGGCTGAGGAAAGCGCTTGTCGGACACCAGATCGGAAAGCTCCTTCGGATAAGCTTTTGTTCCGCCTGGGCCTCTCTCGATGTAGCTTTTGATGGCCTGTCGATACAACCGTCCGACATATAACAAATCGGCCTCTCGATCACGCTCCGCCTGCGTCGCAGCAAGCTCCGTAGTCCGGCCCAGCAGCACGCTCATCACCAACAGAATGACCACGAGCCACATATAGGCCATGCCTTGCTGACGATGCAGTGGTGCCCTACCAGTTCGCATAGGAGGTTCCGTCCCTGGAAGAACCGCTGGCACTGCTGTGTACATCGGCCACAAACCCCTTCTCTTCGCCACTGGGCGGGGTGATTCTCCAGCTGGTTCGATTTTCGACAATGGGATCGAGCGGTACTTCACGCAAATACTTCTTCTCGACCAATTCTTCAAGCCGGTCAGGGTAGCGCCCCACATCCCCACGAAACTGGTCGATTGCCTTACGCAATGTGTTCAGATTGTCACGCAATACCGTTTCCTTCGCCTGATCCACGCTATTGGTATAACGTGGTGTCACCAGCGTGAGGAAGGTCGCGATGATCGCCATTGCAATCAACAATTCCAATAAGGTAAAGCCGCGCGTTTTCATCGTCACCAAGTCCGATAGGGGATGCCATTCATACCCTTGTCTGTACTCAACGAATAGACATCATAGACATCATCTCCTGCGCGCGGCTCGTCCGGTGGGCTGTTATAGCTACGATAGCCCCATGTCGAAGCAGCTGGCGCAGCGGAGTCAGGGAAAAACGGATCACGCGGAACACGACGCAGAAAATACAATTTACGCTTTTGTGGCGACTTTTTATCATCCACGCCATCAACCAGAATCTGCAAGCTGGCAGGATAGCCACTGCCATCTGCTTTTTTCTCGACCCGACCTTCATCTGCCGCCTTTTTATAGGCGTCAATCGCTTCACGGATCTCACGCAGCACCGACTTGAGTTCTTGCTCCTTGGATCGTCGAGCGTTCATCTGCGTCAATGGCAGCGCCGCGCTGGCCAAAATGGCCAGCAGCGTCAACGTCACCAGCATTTCGATGAGCGTGAAGCCCATCACTTTTTTCATTGCGTCCTCTTGTGGCTTTTGTTTGCACCCTGTTGTGCGCTTTCGTTGGTGCCAGGTGCGGGCTGTGCCGGAGGAGGTGCAGGTTGTACCGGCTCAGGCGCGGGCGGTGGCATCTGGCTGCCCATATCCGGCGGCGGTGCCATACCGCCACCTGCGTCAGCGCCACCAACTGGCACTTTGACTTCACTGCCACGGTTACTCAGCCGCAATGCATCACTGCCTACCGCTGCTTCTGTTCCGCTGTCAAATTCGGTGTTGCTGACATCCGGCACGTCCAGATTCCGCAAAATGCGCGGGGTGATCATCAACACCAACTCCGACTTGCTCTTTTGGTCTTTCTCACTGGAGAACAAGCGACCCAGAACAGGCATCTTACCCAACAGGGGGACTCGCATTGCCGACTGGAGTTCATCCTGCCGAATCAGACCAGCCAGGACCTGCGTTTCCCCATCCTTCAGACGTAGCGAAGTGTTGGCGTTACGCGAGCCGATCTTGTATGTCACCAACCCTTGTTTGCTGACGACCTCATCCGCAATATTGCTGACCTCCAGGCCAATCTTGATGCTGACCTCGTCATTCATATGTACGACCGGCTCGACTTCAACCTTCAAGCCTACATCCAAATAGTTGACCGACTCAGATGTTCCCCCGCCATTTGGCAGCGATATAGTCGTAATCACCGGCACACGGTCACCGATTTGAATCTTCGCCTTGTCACGGTTTTTGACACGGATACGAGGATTGGCCAGGGTATTGGTTACGCCATCCGTATTTTTCAGATTGACAATCAACGCTGGTGAAATATTGCCCACCCGCAAGCTGTCTCTGCTCATGTTCTTCAAATCGCCGATAGTCCACAGGTCCTGCCCGACATCGACAATTGCTTTGGCTGGATAAAGATTGATTTTCTCAGGGAGGGAAACACCCAAATCCTGCAATTTGGCGCTACTGATCTCCAAGACCTCGACTTCCAGCATGACTTCCGGCTCGGCCAGGTCCTGAGAGGCAAGCAGCTTCTCCGCCACTGCAATCGCTTCGGGCGTATCACGCATGATCAGCATGTTGAGCTTATCATCGACATACACATCGCGTGTCTTAACGACTGTCTTGATCAGGCCCAGCGCATTTTTTGCATCGACGTTTCCGAGATAGAAGGTTTTGACTCGCAACTCTTCCAATTCGCGCTGACGACCTGGCTGCGCTGGATAGATCAACACCGAGCGATCATTGAGAAGGCGCTTGGTGAGCTGCTGGCCAGTCAGGAGAACGTTCAAAGCTTCGTTCAGCGGTGTATTTTTTGCCATGATCGTCGCACGGGCATCCAGTTTGACATCCTTGTCAAACACGAAATTCACACCTGTGCTACGTGACAACACATCAAAAATCGCTGGTAACGGGGCCTGCTGGAACTCCAGCGTCACCAACGCATTCAAAGGCGAGTCAGGCCCAACAGTCTGCATGTCAGCCCGATGCTTTGCGCTGTTGATATCCGACAGCATCTTACGAGCCTTGGCATTGCGGGGGTTCTCTGACAAGGTCTGTCGCAGCAATTGCTTCGACTTATCGAGATTGCCTTCCTGTTTGGCTTTTTCAGCAGACGAAATGGACTGCTGATGCTTACGATCCGTATCGATCCGCCGCAGCCCCTCCTGCGCACGAGGATTGTCTGGCGACATGGCCAAGACTTCCCGGTATTTTTGCTCTGCAGCTTCGTATTGTTCATTCAATCGGCTGCTGTCAGCCTCTCTGTTCATCCGATCCGTAATCAATTCACGTTGTCGAACAAGGTAGGCCCGATATTCCTGATTGTTGGGATATTCGCTGACCACCTTGTTCAGCATGGCCATCCCTTCATCTGTCCGTCCCTGCGCAAGCAATTGCTTGGAATCAGAAAACGCCTGCTGGCCTGCACAGCCAGATAACGCCAATACAATCAGGCCGACGCCTGCTAACGGCCACTGCCTCATGGTTGAACTCCCATCGACAAAACTTGCTTCTCACCTGAGGCAAGATACGTGAAATGAATACCGGCAGCGTCCACGCTGTCGAGTCGATAACCACCAGCAACCGTTTCGCCTACATGAGCGATCAGATTCTGGCCCTGAAAATCCAGATAGATATCCAGCTGGCTGCCACGCTGCAATTTGCCTAAATAGGCAAACGGTAAAGGAGGAGGGCCTGATGGAACGGGTGGCGGAGGTGGTGGTGGCGGTGGCTGATTGGCCGGATCAACAACAGGCTCCATGTTTTTCTTGCCACTGTGGAAAGGATCAGACCCCGCCTCTCCGATGCCCGCGCGCTGCAACCAGCCGTCTGATGAAGATTGACCTTGTTTGGCAGCCCCATCGGCCGATGCTTGACTTGGCTGGGCCGGTTTACCCGAGCCCGACCTACCTGCCAGTAAATCATCATCTCCGCCCCCGCCGAACCAGAGCGAGTATCCAGTCAACAGCAGAGTCACCACCAGCAGTGTGATCAATGGTGCCTTAGACTTCATTTGGCCACCTTGTAGTAAAGGCTGAATCGCAAACGTGCTGTGACAACATCACTTTGCTCATCACGTTCGAAACGCACCTCATCCAATGCAGCATGTGGCAAGCGCTGAAGGACTTTACTCAAGAAACCTCTCAGTGCGGGGTAGTCCCCATCAAGCGGTAAACTGACCTGATAACGTTGTAATTTGAGCCCCGGCACCTCTTGTAATTGGTACTGGGATTCGACGATTGCCAGATCCGACTGCTCCGCCGCATCATTGAATATAGCCAGATCATCAGGCACGGCAGCGATGTCGGGAAAGTGCCGGTAAAAAGATGCCAGTGTCGGCATGCCCTGCTTGGTGCTGGCCTGGCGTTGCGCTTCACGCTGCGCATCTACCAATTGGCTGGATACCGATGCCGCTTCCCGCTCGGCTGGCAACACTTTGAATAACCATACCCCTAATGAGGCGACAACCAGAATCAAACCCAATCGACCAGGCCTCCCCAGCCGCTGCCAAGTGAACCGTAGCCAAAATGCCGCATTGTTCATTTTGGCCCCCACTGGGCTTGCAACTGGAAGCGCTCGACATCTGCTTCCGGATCGAGCTTTTGCTGAATCAGGTGGATCTGCCTGAGCCCAGCTTCAGAACCCAAGCGTCGCATGTAGTCATACATAGCTTGAGCGGTTTTTGCCTCACCAGCCAAACGGACTGTCCTCTGTCCGCTATCAGGCAAAATCTGGGTCAGGCGGACATCCGATGCTTCAATTTTCTCAAGCTGGCTAAATAAGATATCCCAAGGTCGGGCAAACTGGGAAGACAAGTCTTTTGCCTTGTCTCGTTCCTGCTGGTCGGGCTGAGGCTGAGTGCTATCTGGCGCACGTAGACGCCAGAGCGCACCTCGATCGGCTTCGATCTTTTGCTCAACTGATGAAACCTGCATGCTAAAGAGCGTCAGCAAAGCAACGCCGACCACACAGAGTGGCACGCCCAGCATGAGTGATCCGCTGGTCTGGCGGACAAAATCTAGTCTGACTGGTTGCATATCAACATCCGAGGCAGAATGCCCACTCCCTATCTTGCCTCGGGTCGAAACCCTTTTGTGCTGGCAGCTTTAACCAAGTGCCCGCCACATCGTCCAGAGAAGTGCGTCGATGCGCTGGGGCGGTGATGAATAATGGCTCGTCTGCTGCAAACAAGGCCATGCTGGCTTGTGCGATCATTGGCGGTAGCTTTCTTTCCCACGGTTCAGGCAAAACACGATTTTGCAAGCTATGCCATTCGCCATCGCGCATCAGCAGTAGACACAAGCGCCCTGGTTCAACCAATGCCAGTAGGCTGCTGTCGGGCAGCTCCTTGGCCAGCTTGTTGAAGACAGCAACCAACAACGGCCTGACGCTGGTCAATTTCATGGCATGACGCTTGGCAAGATCCTCCAAAGCAGCCAGCCACCGGGAATCCATGCCACTGACCAGCCGGTTCTGCTTCAATTTGGCAGGTGACAATGCCAGCGTCCATTGATTGACAACTTCACCATATTGCTCAGTCAGGAGCGCTCTTGCGTAATCTAAGCTTAGCGCATCGTCCAGCAGGTTTTGCTGCCAGGGCAGGATTTCATAGCGCACCCAGGCATTGGAAACAATCACCTCGATCTGTTTGGCCCCCGACACAGCGCTGTCAGTCAGCCAGTTATCCAGCTCATCCAGTGCAGGCACACCCTCCCGCAATGTCAATGGAAAACGGGCTGACGCAATACGCTCCCGCTTCCGGCCACGCAAGCAAACTGCACTGACATACTCCGCTTCAATCGCAATAACCACGCAGTCAGCGGATAAACGTAACACGGTTGATCTCCTGCAATGTTGTTTCCCCCCTTGCAACAGCGGCGAGTGCAACCTCTCGAAGCTGTCTGGTCCCGTTTCGACGGGCTGCTTGTTTTAATTCGCTCATGGGCGCTTTACATAAAATCAGTTCACGCAATTCATCATTTAAGCTCAGAATTTCTGCGATCGCGATACGGCCAAGATAGCCCGACCCCCGGCAGTGTGAGCACCCCTTGCCCATCCGGAATTTGAATTTGGGCAACCACTCTGGCTGAAAGCGTGACGCAATCAGCACATCTGAAGGTGGCCGATAAGGTGCTGAGCAATGTGGGCACACCCGGCGCACCAGACGCTGCCCCAGCACACCATTCAATGCGGCAACCAAGCTATATGGGTCAACTTCCATATACAAAAAGCGGCTGATTACGTCAAATACACTGTTGGCGTGAACGGTCGTCAACACCAAGTGGCCTGTCAACGCGGCCTGCACAGCAATTTGCGCTGTCTCCGGGTCACGGATTTCACCCACCATGATTTTGTCGGGATCATGACGCAACACGGATCGCAGCCCCCTGGCGAAAGTCAGGCCTTTCTTTTCATTGACAGGAATCTGCAGGATGCCCGGCAGCTGATATTCGACCGGGTCTTCAATCGTGATGATCTTATCTTCGCCATTGTTGATCTCTGATAGGGCAGCGTAGAGCGTTGTTGTCTTACCCGAACCTGTCGGCCCTGTCACCAGCAACATGCCATATGGCTCAATGGCCAAATCACGGATGATCTGTTTGGTACCCTCGTCAAAGCCCAAGCTCTCCAGACTCAAACCACTCACCTGGCTGGTGACGGCCTGTTTGTCGAGCACACGCAATACGGCATCTTCACCATGGATACTGGGCATGACAGATACCCGGAAATCCACTTCCCGCCCCAGGATCATGGCCTTGAAGCGGCCATCCTGTGGGACGCGACGCTCAGCAATATCCAATTCTGACATCACTTTCAGGCGGGAAATCACCTGCTCTGCCAGCTCCACACCGGCAATCTTGTTGATATGGCTCAGGACACCGTCAATACGGTATTTGATGGCCAGCCCCTCAGGCTCACTCTCCAGGTGGATATCGCTGGCACCACTTTTCAGCGCATCATAAAGCGTCGAATTCACCAATCTGACTGCAGCACCCGACTCTTCAGCGATGCTCTGCAGTGAGATCACTTCAACATGCTCACCCCGCTTGCCACCACCTTGCTGAGAAGGAAGCACCCCATCGATTGCCCGGCGTCCATCTTCAAGCGTAGCGAAACGCTCCGCCAATTTTTCGCCATCAGTCAAAGCAAGCTGGTACGCACCATCCAGCTTATGCTCCAACCAAGACATCAAGCCAGGCTGTAGTGGGTCGGCAACGATTGCGACAATCCGGTCTTTTCTGCGAACCGGCAGGCATTGTCTGGCCAACGCTTCAGTGAAGGGCAATTTGCTGAAGTCTGGCTCCAGCTCGTCCAGTTTTGTGGCAGGAACCTGAGGAATACGCAGCGTCTGAGCCAATGCGTAGCGCACCACTTCAGGTGATTGCTGTGATTTTTCAACCAAGATGTCCAGCAAATGCTTACCTTCTGACTCAGCTTGTTGGCGGGCTTGCTGAAGCTCAGTAGGAGAAAATCGAGGACGCATCAGATCAGAGGGGATTCGGGCGGTCATTTCACGCCTCCGGCAAGATCAAAAATCGGCAAGTACATCAGCAGTACCACCAGGCCGATGAATCCCCCCATGAACAGCATCAGGATTGGTTCGAACAGCTTGGTTGCCACATCGACCCAGCGGGCCAATTCATCATCATAAAAAGTTGCGACATGCTCCATCATGTCGCCCAATTGGCCGCTTTTCTCACCAACACGCAGCAACCGTAGCGCAACAGGCGTTGTCAAACCTTCTCGCTGCATGGTGTCCGCCAGGGGTTGACCTTGCTTGAGCGCCGCAATCACTTTCAACAACGGCTGCCTCAATGCCGGGCTCAACAAGTCAGCAACGCGTTCAAATGACGTTACCAATGGAATACCGCCACGCAACAACATGCCAGCCGCCCGGTAAAACCGCGCCAGCTGAAAGATTCGGAGGCGCTCGCCCAGCCATGGACTTCGCCATGCACGTGCAACCACCGCAGCACGCACAGCAGGCTGCTTGGCCACCAGCACCAGCGCAGCGATAAACATGACGACACCGATACCGGCACTAGTTTGATTTTTGTCCAGCCAGCCACCAAATGCCAGCAACCATTTGGATAAAGTTGGCAAATCAGTATTCAGGCCTTCATAAATACGGCTGAATTTGGGAACCAGATACCCCAGCAGAAACAAACAAACACCGCCCCCCACCACCAGCAGGATGGCTGGGTAGATAGCCGCGCTGACCAAGCGCTTGCGAAGCGTCTCGACCTGTTCTTGATAATTGATGTATCGGATGATCGATTTGTGGAGCTCACCGGTATGCTCACTGGCACGGACCGTAGCCACAAACAACTCAGGAAAGATGTCAGGCCGAGCAGACATACACTGAGACAATGTCTGCCCTTGAAACAGTGAGTTCTTCACACCATCCAGAATGGACTTGATCGCAGGACGGTGTTCCTTTTCACTCAATGTCTCGATTGCTTCCGTCACCGGGAGCCCGGCCACCAGCAGGGCCGTAAGCTCCCGACAGAACAATAGCAAGTCAAACTTGGGTGCTCTTGATAACGCAAATCCCCCCCCCTGAGCCTTGCTTTCGATTGAAAGCAGCTTCAGCCCGCGCGATTCAACGCCGCGCCGCGCATCTTCCATACTGGTTGCATCAATGCTCAGACGCACCAACCTGCGTTGGGCATCCAGGGCGCTGATTTCAAAACGCTGACTCATGGGAAGTGGACCAGATGCTATTTAATTGCGAAGGTCGGCATCATCACCTGCCCCACCGGGGCGACCATCTTTACCTAGCGAGATAATATCGAATTCGCGTCCGTTCTCTCCTGGGCTACGATACTGGTATGGGTGTCCCCATGGGTCCATCGGCACGTCTTTCTTCAGATAGGGGCCACGCCAGCCTTGCTCATCATTGGGGGCTTGCATCAATGCAGCCAAACCTTGCTCGTTCCGAGGGAAATGCCCTGTATCCAGACGATAGGCTTCGATTGCTTTTGACAGCGCATCGATTTGAGCTCTGGCAGTTGTCACCTCCGACTTACCCAGGTTTTTGAACAAGTTTGGACCGACGACCCCCACCAACAGGCCGATGATCACCAATGCAATCAACAGCTCAAGCAAGGTAAAGCCTTGATATTTTTTTAATTTCATCACATGCCAACTTAGTGAAAAGGTTTATCCGAATATAACCACTATAATACCAGAAAAATCATTTAGCATATTGCCATGCTGCGTGACGCCCCGACCGAATCCCACTCGCAAGCAGACTCGCTCAACCCAAACTGTACCAACTTCTTACGGTTTCGGAAGCAAAAATTCCATCACCAAATTGATTGGTTGCTGAAACACAGTCTCAGACTGGCACAAACCAACTACATCATCGGTTCGACAGTCAGTAGATTTCGAGTTCCCTTGTTTAACAACCTTATAGGATGGTGCCAAAACATGTAATTTGAGCCTACCTTTACCTGCCGGCAAAAACACGAGCTGGCTGTCGATGGCTTCTACATGCAGGCTGATATCTCCGTCCTCTCCATTAGGCAGGTAGAGGTCTGCATACCGAAATGCTTCTTGCAATGCCGCCGGCTGGTATCGTTTGTTCAGCGATGACTTGAAAGAGAGATAGGCCTCCACACCATTCTGCTCAACATGCAGTGCATGATAGTCGGCGTGTTGATCGCAAGACTGACCTGACGGGCATTTCAACGTCAGTGGCTTTCGAGTCTCCACCAACGAAATCTGCTTTACATCGTCGCTTGCCACCTGTTTGGCAGGCTTGCGCGTAGCATGCCCATTTTCACAAGCCATCGCCGTTGCAGCTTGCAAGATGCAGCACAGCATCAAAAATAATTTCGACATATTCGTGTATTCACAGCGTACCAAGTCCGAATTCTAATCCATTTGGCATTCGATTGTCATAAAAGACCACAAGTTCCGGCCAAGATTGCTGTTTTCAATTTTTTCTGCCAACTTTGTCACTGGCGCTCCATAACGAAGCAAGCCCCCAAGCAACTGTCACATCAATCGCTTGGGGGCCAGAGTTCAACTAATCAGTCTGAGATATCGAACAGCTCAGTAGAACGACCGTCTCACAAACGTCCATTTCAAGCCATCACCCGAGCCATTTGCTTGTTGGACTGCGGGCGTACCATCCAGACCTGCCGTGATGCCCATCGGTAATCCACTGGCACGGGATACCAACTGATATGCGACACCATCAACTGCAACTGGGCACCATTGCTGGTTGATTCCGCGATGCAGGGGATAAGCAATGACCTCACCACCAACCTTATGCATTGTTGCGCTGTTTACATCTAGCGCCAGACCAGTAGCTTTGGAGGTTACATAGAAGAACCCTTCTGCATTCCGCTCCAGCTTCCACTTTGTCGCGCCATCATCATTCCACACAATCACGGGAGAGTGTGAAACATCCCCAGCCGGTACTAGGTTTGAGCCACTCAACTTGTTCACGATGGAAACCTCACCCGACAGAGAGAATGTGGTATCGCATTTCGTTGTGGGCTGAGGAGTGGGGGTAGGCGTGGGGGTGTTGCCCGTCACTCGGAATGACACCATCTTGTCATTGTAGTTACGTAATACAAGATTTGAGGCATCCCCTTGCAGCACAACGCGATTGCCTTGGGCGCGGGGTTGATCAAACAATTCAACAACCATACCCATCGGCACCTTCACCGAAGAAACCATTTTCGCCCAACCAGCGGGCGCCTCAAAAGCGCCTACGCTGCTACAGAAGCGGCCACCCTGGAAGTAAATGTGCTCATAGAAGCAAACTTGCGCGGCAGGTGTAGGTGTAGGTGTGGGTGTAGGTGTGGGCTTAGGTGTTGGAGTTGGAGTTGGAGTTGGTGTTGGCTTAGGAGTTGGAGTGGGCGCGGGAACGGTCGGATCATCCTTCACCACAACTTTAAAGGAAACGCTTGCTTGCTTGCCGCTACGAGCCGTAGCCGTCAGTGTGATGTTGGCGACGCCAAATGCATTACGCTGTGGCGATACTGTCACTACGCGCTGGTTACCCGCTGTCCCTCCAGTTGCCACCTGAACGTTGCTCGTTCCAATCAAAGCGGTATTGTCAGAGCGAATTTGGAACGTCAACGACTGCAAATCAACTTGAGATGCAGCGATGTCCAGAATCAAGTCGCCTTTGGCATTTTCATCCAGTTGCAGCTCTTTTGCACTGATGGCCAGCTTGATATCAGTTGGTGCGGTCGTGCCCGGGTAATACTTGTTGACTGATGCAGCATCCCCAGCACTGAGCTCTTTCCGCTGCCCCAGATTTGACAAAGGAATATTGCGATCCTTGGGGGTGATGGTCGGCTGGCCATTGCTGCTGAAGGCATAGGCGCTATAGTGCATGATTGAACCGAAGTCATAGGTACCGACCGGATCAGCTTGGCTAGGCCGCAATTTGGTGAAGTTTCCTTCTTTACCGACCATTATGTTTGTGGCATTGACCACCACATAGTCATCCCGATCAGGGCGCATCTGCTCATGATGCCACCCCAAGGCATGCAGCATTTCATGTGCTGCAATACCTGGGTACTCGCAACCAGCACCCAATGAAATCTGCTGCCTGCCACCAACCATGCCAACCGACGAATAACATCCACCGCCGGCAAAGAATTCAACGTAGTTGGCCTCATTTGTCCGCTCTTTGAACTGAATGGCTGTCTTGGCTGTGATCAGCTTCATCCCAGCCAGAGCCGCTTCTCGCCCATTCTTCGAAAAGCTCGGGTCGAATGTGTAATACACGGTGTTGTTTGGCCAACGTGTTGATGTCGAAGCATGGTTGTCATCGCCATCCAACTGAACCAACCCTTGTGCATTCTTACGTGCCTGGGTCTTGACTGCGATTTCACGCTGCCAGTTATAAACTGACAGATCACGGACGATACGGGTCCGTTGAATTTCTTCGTGCCTGCCAATCACCATATCGCCAACCATGGCGTTGCCATCAATGATTTGGTAGGTAATTTTTTCGCCCGTGAAGAGCTCAACGCTTGCTGTTTGAGCCTTTGAGACACGGCTATTATTGACATCCGCCTCGTCACCAGCATGGGCCATTGTTGTCACAGCCAACGCAACCATGCTCGCCAGATAAGTAGGCTTGAATTTCATTTTCAGATCTTTCTTTCAATCATGAGCATTACGTGAGTGGTTACAGATCCACCACTCACGCACTCGTTATCCATTCACGCGGGGGAAATCTCAACGAACCACTGCAACAACCGACGCACCCTTTACCGCATCATATGCATGTAAAAGCACATGGTATCTGCCGGCTTTTGGATTGCTGATCAACACATGTTCAGCATTGCCTGCCACTCTGGACTTAGCATCGCTAACACCATTACGCCCTTTGGTTGGTGCGGAATCAGCCTTTACATACAGATCAAGATCGCCTGCACCACTACCTGTACGAATAGCCAGGAATCTTGCCCCCGCAGGCACGTCAATCACATAACGTTTTTCGGCATCGTCTGCAATGCTCAAGCCAGTCACTGCCATTCCATTTGTCAACACATCGCTAGGCGTAGGCGTAGGCGTAGGCGTAGGCGTAGGCGTAGGCGTAGGCGTAGGCGTAGGCGTAGGCGTAGGCGTAGGCGTAGGCGTAGGCGTAGGCGTAGGCG
>NZ_JACHHY010000031.1:28127-37738 GCF_014202905.1 Chitinivorax tropicus
CGGCAGTGTCGCACATGTCACACCCACCTGCCGGAACACATCGATGACGTCGTTTCGATTCAGCTTTTTGTCATCTGCAGCACGGATAACCCCGCAGGCACCGTCATTGAATGTGCTATTCGAACGCCAGTACATCATGTTGGCAACGGCAAAGGTTTCAAACGCTTTCCTGACATTCCAGCCGGCTTTATTGGCCAATAAGTAGAATGCTTTGTTGTAAACACCGCTGGAATGATGCACATCGATGCCATCAAAGTATTTGCTGGCGTGCCCAATCGAACCACCATCCTGCTCGGGGTCGTTCATATAGCGCATGGCACGGCCTTGCTGCTTGATGATATCGTGCCCGATCAGGAAGCTGGCTTTTCCAACGGCATAGAATTCTGCTGCCTGCGAGGCCATATCGGAGAATGCCTCGTTCATCCCGCCTGATTGTCCGGAATAGACCAGATTCGAATTTTGCTGAGTGAAGCCGTGACTCACCTCGTGTGCGACCACGCCCAGAGAGACCAACGGGAACATTCTGCTGCCACCGTCGCCAAAAGACATGGCGCGACCATCCCAGAATGCATTTTGATAGTTGTTGCCATAGTGAACACGCAACGTCAGTTTTTGCTGGATCGGGCGACGTTGTAGCCATTCCC
Organism: Chitinivorax tropicus; assembly: GCF_014202905.1. Taxonomy (NCBI): domain Bacteria; kingdom Pseudomonadati; phylum Pseudomonadota; class Betaproteobacteria; genus Chitinivorax; species Chitinivorax tropicus. The sequence continues at coordinate 28,772 of NZ_JACHHY010000031.1, forward strand.
GATACATATCGAATACCACACCACCAGAAAAATGGGCGTCATTCAATGGGGAGAATGCACCATTGACCGAGCGATATTCATTGCGAGGGGTGCCTGTCGCACCGCAGTTGCTCAACTGAAAGGGAGTATTCGAGTTGGAAGTTGTATTACGCAGATCAACTGTGACGACGTTTTCTGTTTCAAAACGACACTGGTCATCCACTTGCAGGGCTTTACGGCCTTTACCGAATTCATACATCCCTGTCTTGGTGTTACCGCCAGGCCCCGTTGCTTCCCGGTGTGCCAAGCCATCCCACTTTTTCAGCACTCGACCACTCATCGCGTCAATCATGAAAAAGGGGCGCTTAGGCGCAATACCCGGCACGAACAATGATGTCATATAGAACAGTTGCGCTCGGCCTGCTGAATCCAGCTGAATCAGCAACTCTACTTCTTCATTTTCGCCTTGCCGTAGCGGGCTGCCTGCCAACGCGATATTACGCGCCACCTTGAGCGCGTCTTCTTTGGAAAGAGTCGGCTTGATCTGTGGTAGGTCTTCTTCAATACCCTGAACAAAAGTACCGCTCACATAAGAGGCAACCGCATCAGCCTGAACGCTATCCAAGCCGCGCTGTTGCACGCCAACTGGGGCATGCTCACCCCACACTTTGATTCCGTTGTAATACTGCTGATACTTGACCTTGACCGCACCATCCATAGTCGTAAGGGAAGTCACTGGCCTGAGATCAGCCGCCAGCTCGATTGGGTTGCTTGCTTCCGCACCGGTCGCACCCAGATCCACTCTCGTTGCGGCCATCGACTGCATCGCGCCAAAGACCAACATAGTGCATGTGGATACTTTCAGTACCTTATTGGAAATAGCACCTAACATGTTCACTCCCCACCTTAAAATCTATACGTCATGACAAGGCAGCGATTTAAACACGCCTTATTCGAATACGTCAATATCCTTCTGTCATTTTAAATTACAATGTTTACTATGTTGTTTTTAATATGAAAAATTATAAATGAACATTGGTCATATATAATGAAATCCAGCATAGATGCGCCTTGCAATACCATTCAGGTAATATTTATGCGTGAAAACCAGCACTTATCCTTGGCACAAAAATACCTATGGCATTTTACGCCTTACCAACAGAGAACGATTGAAGGCGTGTGATCGCCAATCCACTCCCAATTAATAAAAATTCACAAACAAATCAATTAGTTAAAAATAAAAGATATACCACCCGACACCTTTGCCGCTACGGCTTACCAGCTGGATGAAATGGACAGGTAAAGCAATTGAACCGGATGACGGCGTTGCAACAAAGCCAGCGAATCGGTGGCAGGAGATACCTGTTCGGTATCGTGGCGATGGGTTGTCATATCGATATGATTCTCGATCACGCTAGGCTGCTGAATCTACATCGTTTTTGGAAAGCTGCTGGATTTATGCATTGGAATACGTGCGCTTTCATTAACGCGCCGTATAATGGTCGGTTTCGTATTGACTTTTGCATCGCATAACATGGAACTAGCCAAGAGCTTCGAACCCGCCACCATTGAGTCCCGCTGGTACCCGTACTGGGAGTCGCAGGGATATTTCAAACCGAAGATGGATCCGGCTGCACCGGCCTTTTGCATTCAGCTGCCGCCACCCAATGTAACTGGCACGCTGCACATGGGCCATGCTTACAACCAGACCATCATGGACAGCCTGACCCGCTATTACCGCATGCGTGGCTATAACGCGCTGTGGATGCCAGGCACCGACCACGCTGGTATTGCCACCCAGATCGTGGTGGAGCGCCAACTGGCTGCACAGAAGGTGTCGCGCCATGATCTGGGCCGCGAAGCTTTTGTCAGTAAGGTATGGGAATGGAAGGATATTTCCGGTGGCACCATCACCAACCAGATGCGCCGCATGGGCTGCTCGGTGGACTGGGATCAGGAATACTTCACCATGGACGAGAAAATGTCCAAGGCTGTGGTTGAGGTATTCGTACGTCTGTACGAACAAGGCCTGATCTATCGCGGCAAGCGGCTGGTGAACTGGGACCCAGTGCTGGGTACGGCAGTATCCGATCTGGAAGTGATCAGCGAAGAAGAGGACGGTCATCTGTGGCACATCCAGTACCCGCTGGCTGACGGTTCGGGTCATGTCACCGTTGCAACCACCCGCCCGGAAACCATGCTGGGCGACGTTGCTGTCATGGTTCACCCCGAAGATGAGCGCTATGCCCACCTGATCGGCAAGGCTGTCAAATTGCCGTTGTGTGATCGCGAAATCCCGGTGATTGCCGACAGCTACGTGGATAAGGCATTCGGCACTGGTGTGGTCAAAGTGACCCCGGCCCATGATTTCAACGACTATCAAGTCGGCCAGCGCCATGGTCTGCCACAGATCAACATCTTTACACTGGAAGCCAAAGTCAACGAGAACGCACCGACCCAATATGTCGGCATGGATCGTTTTGCTGCGCGCAAGGCTGTTGTGGCCGATTTGGAAGCAGCAGGCGTGCTGGAATCGGTCAAACCGCACAAGCTGATGGTGCCACGCGGTGACCGTACTGGTTCGGTAATCGAGCCAATGCTGACAGACCAGTGGTTTGTTGCCATGACCCAAGCCGGGCCGGATGGCAAGACCATCACCGGCAAGGCCAAGCAAGCAGTCGATTCCGGCGCAGTGAAATTCATTCCTGAAAACTGGGTGAACACCTACAACCAGTGGATGAACAACATTCAGGACTGGTGTATTTCGCGCCAGCTGTGGTGGGGGCATCAGATTCCCGCTTGGTACGATGCCGAAGGTAATGTGTATGTTGGCCGTACCGAGGCAGAAGCCCAGGCCAAGGCCCCTGGCAAGACGCTGTCCCGCGACCCAGACGTACTGGACACTTGGTTCAGCTCGGCGCTGGTGCCGTTCTCATCGCTGGGCTGGCCTGACAACACCGACGCATTGAAGACTTTTGTGCCGTCATCGGTGCTGGTAACCGGCTATGAAATCATCTTCTTCTGGGTGGCGCGCATGATCATGATGACCACCCACTTCCTCGACATGGTGCCGTTCAAAGATGTGTACATCCACGGTATCGTGCGTGATCACGAAGGCAAGAAGATGTCGAAGTCGGAAGGCAACGTGATCGACCCGGTTGACCTGATCGATGGCATCGCACTGGAACCACTGGTTGAAAAACGTACCACCGGCCTGCGTCGCCCCGAAAAGGCACCGCAGATTGCCAATGCCACCCGCAAGCTGTTTCCAGATGGCATCCCGGCATATGGTACCGATGCGCTGCGCTTTACCATGGCCAGCTTTGCCACCCTGGGCCGTAACGTCAACTTTGACTTCAAGCGTTGCGAGGGCTATCGTAACTTCTGCAACAAGCTGTGGAATGCCACCCGCTTTGTGTTGATGAACCTGGAAGGCAAAGACTGCGGCCTGGATGAAAGCCTGCCGCTGGAATTCAGCTTTGCTGACAAGTGGATCATCAGCCGTTTGCAGCAGACGGAACAGACTGTCAACCAAGCTTTCGAAACCTATCGCTTGGACTTGGCCGCGCAAGCCATCTACGAATTTGCCTGGGATCAGTATTGTGACTGGTATGTCGAGATGGCCAAGGTGCAACTGCAAGGCGGTAACGAAGCCCAGCAGCGCGCCACCCGCCGTACTTTGGCGCGGGTGCTGGAAACTACGCTGCGCTTGGCTCACCCGATCATCCCGTTCATTACCGAAGAGCTATGGCAGATCGTTGCCCCCATGGCTGGCAAGAAAGAGTGTGACTCATTGATGATGGCTGCTTTCCCGCAGCCTGACCCGAGCAAAATCGATGAGGCCGCGCTGGCTGAAATGGCACGCCTGCAGGAGATTCTGCACGGTGCACGCAATCTGCGTGGCGAAATGGGGCTGAGCCCGGCGCAGAAGGTGCCATTGTTCATTGAGGGCCCGGCTGCCGAGTTAGCGCATTTCGCACCTTATATACAATTGCTGGCCAAGCTGTCTGAGGTCAATCTGGTACCGGCATTGCCAGCCGATGATGCGCCTGTAGCAGTGGTAGGCGGGTTACGTCTGATGTTGAAGGTGGAAATCGACAAGGCTGCGGAAACTGCACGCCTGAACAAAGAAATGGCCAAGGCCCAAGCCGAGCTGGACAAGATCAACGCCAAGCTGGACAAGCCTGGCTATGCCGACAAGGCGCCTGCCCATCTGGTTGAGAAGGACCGCGCCCAGGTTGCCGAGCTGAACGAGAAGCTCACCCGCATCAACGAGCAGCTGGCCAAGCTGCTTGCTTAAACGTCTTACCTCAAGCTGTTTACAGCATGTCATTCAATGAAACAGGGCTGGTGTTGCCCACACCAGCCCTGTTTCATGGGTGATTGCCACCCCAAGTTACTTACTATTCTCCATTTTTTCACCGTTCTGTCACATTTCAGCGCAACAATCTGATGTGGATACCTCATCAGCTTTGCCATGTGGTATCCACTACCCAAGATGCACTTGCAGCCACGGTAGAACACCCGCCAAGCTGCATGTTCATATGCAGGTCCCACCATTGGGCGGTATCGCACAATCTGACTGTGCCTCTGTGTGACACCAGGCCCGATGTAATCGTGATCTTTATAAGGAGCGTTGCATGAATCTCAGGAAATGGCTGTACTCAAGCTTTTTCACATTGACTGCAACTGTCATGCTCACACACAGTGCCCATGCAGGCCAGGACGCGTATGGCAGCAATGCTGTCATGCCTACCATCTACAGCAAGAATATCTGGTATTACACGGAATACCCGGTTGTAGGCAACCCACCAGCTAACAAGACATTGACGCTGGTGTATTACAACTGGAGCTACCCGGCCCCCCGCCCCGCCGGCTTGACGGTCTATCTGTGCAATAGCGCGGTGACCCTTTGCGCCGATGTGACAACCGTGCAGTCCGGCTCGGTCAATTTCACCGGCCAGGGCGTTCCCGCCACAACTCCGTTAAGGATATATGCTGGAGTCAGTGGCTCTGGCACCATGTCACCACTGTATGGCGGGACGACCAATATTGTGGTCAATTATCAAAGCAATCCGTAAATCCTGCTGGCCATGCGGACAGTCAGCCTCTGTCCGCATGCAGCAAACCAAGCGTAACCGATCTGATCGTCACATCAGTTGGCAACAATTTGATAGATTGCACCACCCTTGCTGCTCAACACATATAACTCCTGCTGCCCATCCTGGCCAAATGACACGATATTGCCGACATTTTCAACCGGCCAGGTAATCTGTTCCACCACCCCGTCGCGATAAGCAAAGCTTTTGAGCCAACCACGGCAGAAATCTGAGTAGAAGTAATGCCCTTGCAGCGCTGGTATCTTGCTACCGCGATACACCAATCCACCGGTAATCGAACAACCTTGACCGTGGTCGTATTCCAACACCGGTAAAGTCTGGTCTGCCGTATTACAACTGTCGCCATTCGGATAGCAGCGAGTACCCTCCGTGATATTCCAGCCGTAATTGAGGCCCGCCGCCCCTTCCGTAACAACATTGACCTCCTCTCGTTCATGCTGACCAACATCTGCAATGAATATCAATTGATCCGCCGTATCAATGGCGAAACGCCAGGGGTTGCGCAAGCCATATGCCCAGATCTCAGGCGATTTGCCAGCCTGTAAAGTGAAGGGGTTATCCGGTGGAATAGCATATGGTTCCGCAACGGTGGCGTTGCGCACATCAATGCGCAGTAGTTTGCCAAGCAATGTATCGAGCTTTTGCCCATGGCCAGCTGGATCCCCCGCTCCTCCGCCATCGCCCGTCCCCACGTACAGCATGCCATCCGCCCCGAAAAGGACAAGGCCGCCATTGTGGTTGGTGAATGCCGGATCACGTTTGATCGACAAGATGCGTAGTGCGCTCCCGATCTCAGCCAGGTCCGCGTTGTCTCTCGCTACTTGGTAACGCTCGATTGCAATATCACCCTGCAAATCCGTGAAATAGACATAGAACTGCCCAGTGTTGGCAAAGTCTGGATCAAATGCCATTGATAACAAGCCACGCTCGCCACCACTGGTCACGCTAGCCTGGATATCGAGGAAAGGCACACCTAGCAAGACACCGTTCTTGATGATACGGATCAGTCCTCCTTGCTCCACGATGAAAAGACGGCTGTCGCCTGCCGGGGCAGTCAAATACACCGGGCGATCCAGGCCCTCCATGGCCTTTCGCAGACTCAGGGTCAAGCTATTGGCAGCCTGAAAACGAACAACCGCCTCAATGTGCCCCCCCGCCACTACCGAGATAGTCTGGGAAGTCGGCTGTGGCAGATACTGGATATTGGCCACCATCATCGCATTGGCGGCCAGCGCGTAGTTACCAGGTGACAGATTGGAAATGGTCTGAGTGGTTTGCACAGGCTGAGTCGCTCCCCCCGGCGCGGTCAAACTGACATCCGCCAATGCGCCATCAGGCAACCCAGTCAGCACGACCCGGATACTACCTGTCGTAGCGACTGTGCCACCCCCACCTCCGCCACCACCACAGCTGCTGATACAAACCCACATCCAGAGCATGATCCCATATTGAACAAGCCGCATGACATCACCTCTCGTCAGTTGATCTGCCGAATTACGTCCATTTATAGCAGCTTATACCTGATCCAGAGAGCCCGCTGTATAGCTGGCTGGCGCGGCCATATGACTACGATTGGTGACTACCGTCCATTCCAATAGCAGGTGCATCCGCCGACAACATAGGTCTGTATTGATTGCACACCAATCCTCATCCATCAACTATCTACCGCCTCCTGCCAGGTCAATTTGGCAGCCACCTGTATCTTGACCATTGCTGCAACTCCACGCAGACTGCCCGGACAAACAGCCCGTCATCACGGCAACCGATTGTAATCAGGAGAGACCCATAACATGGAGCAAGCCCGCCAGTTTTTCGACAAACTGAATCAGGACTACCTGGCAGTCCACAAGACCAAGGAAGACCTGTTCTGGGATACCTATATGGCCATCAACGATGACCATGCCAGCTTTGCCAAAGCTGAACAAGCATTCAAATCCTTCATTTCCAACCCCGAGACGCTGACAGCAGTTCGCAGCCATCTGACTGCGCTTGAATCCAGCCCAGATTCAGCTGACAAATCATCGCTGATACATGGGCTCAAGGGGTGGTTGGCTTTGCTGGAGTGCAATATCATCGACAGTGATTCCGCCCGTCAGCACATGAACGAGCTGATTGAGATGGAATCCGCCCTGTTCGCCAAGCGACAACGCTTCACCATGCGCCACATCAATGAACAAGGGCAGGAGGAAGACGCCTCGCTGAGCATGCTCGCCACCAATATGGGCACCAACCTCAATGAAGCTGCGCGTAAAAGTTCTCATGATGCGCTGATGGGGCTGGAGAAATGGGTACTGGACAATGGCTTCCTCGACATTGTCAAAAAGCGCAATGTGTTTGCGCAAGCACTAGGCTATCGCAATTATTTCGATTACAAAGTACGTAAAAATGAGCAGATGAGCCCTGAAGCCCTGTTCAAAATTTTAGATGACTTTGAAGCACAAACCCGTGAAGCCAACCAGCGGGCACTAGATACCCTGTCTCGTAACAAAGGCTCGGAGGCGTTGCAGCCACACAACCTGCGCTTTCACATGTCAGGAGATGTCACCCGGCAAATGGACCCATATCTGCCATTTTCAAAGGCAGTCGAACGTTGGGTGCTCAGCTTCCGCAGACTTGGCATCACCTACCGGCAAGCACTGATGCAACTGGATCTGTTGGAACGCAAAGGTAAGTTTCAGAACGGCTTCTGCCACGGCCCCATTCCCAGCTTCTACAACGCCAAGGGCGAATGGGTGGCAGCGCAGATCAATTTCACCGCCGAAGGCAAACCTGATCAGATTGGCAGTGGTTCACGGGCGCTGAATACGTTGTTCCACGAAGGTGGACACGCGGCCCACTTTGCCAATGTAACCCAGAACTCCCCTTGTTTCTCACAAGAGTTTCCACCTACCTCAATGGCCTATGCAGAGACACAATCAATGTTCTGCGACAGCCTGCTCGAAGATGCCGACTGGCTGAAACGGTATGCTTACAATGCAGCCGGCGAGGTCATTCCTGACACCTTGATCAAAGCCCGGATCGAGGTATCCCAACCCTTCCGCGCATTCGCCGAACGTTCGATCCTGGTGGTCCCCTACTTTGAGTGGGCACTGTATCAAATGAATGAAACAGAGCTGACACCAGACGCCGTGCAGCAACTCGCCCGCAAAACCGAGCTTCGCATCCTCGGTATTGCACTCGGCCCCCGCCCGCTATTGTCGATCCCGCACCTGCTGAATCAGGAATCTGCCGCTTCCTATCACGGCTATCTACTGGCCCATATGGCTGTCTATCAGACCCGTGCCTATTTCGAACGCGAATTCGGCTATTTGACGGACAACCCAGCAATTGGCCCGTTACTGGCCGAGCACTATTGGACACCTGGAAATAGCCTAAGCCACAACCAGACCTTGTTGAACCTGACAGGCGAAGGCTTCTCAGCCACCTATCTGGCAACGAAATGCAATCAATCAGTCGAACAGGCGTGGCAGACAGCACAGCAGAAGATTGCCGACGCCGCTATCCGCCAATATTCTCAAGATTATCCAACGACCTTGGAGGCCCGTATCCGATTGGTGCATGGTGCAGAACTGATCGCAGATAACCAACTGTCGGATGAGGCCATGTTCAATCAGTTCGAGCAATGGGTAGCCGCACGCTATCCGATATTGCATTGATCATAAGCTATTCCGATTGCAGTGCACCCAGATGCGGTGCACTGCAATTTGGCTACGGAAGCATAGAAATGTCTGAACGAGCACCGGTTTATGAGTCTGAGTGCTGATCGAAGCCTGGCGGTGCGAGTACAATGAAGCGCGTCCGAAGAAGGCACTGGGAGGGCTGACGCCCTCCGAGTATGCCCGACTACTGGCGGAAAGGACTGTTAAAC
>NZ_JACHHY010000032.1 GCF_014202905.1 Chitinivorax tropicus
TTCGGGGCGGTGCAGCAGTTGGTTGAGGGTGTCGAGTTCAATGGCCAAAGGGGGGCTGGCCAGGCTGCCGAGCGGGGGCAAGGTGAAGGACATGGGTAAGCGCCAGAGCAAAAGATGAGCGAGCTTTGAACATAAGCGAAACCGTATGGTATGTCAAAGACATATGACAACAAAAATATCCCATGCCGCATAGACCGTGGATGGACAAGGCCCCTTGCCGGACCTACCCCACCCACATACGTCAGAACATAAACACCCTCACCGCTGCATCGGCATGCTGGAGGGCTGACTCCGCCTCACGGTTGGCACTGATGATCCAGCGCAAAATCAACCGCTGCTTCTATATGTAAGGCTGCCGTGTCAAATAGCGGCAGCGGGGAATCCGCCTGGGTGATCAGCAAGCCGATCTCGGTGCAACCCAGGATCACCCCTTCAGCACCACGCGCCTGCAATGATGCGATGATCTCCAGGTAATGACGGCGTGATTCGGGCTCCAGTCGGCCTTGGCAAAGCTCTTGATAAATCACGCGATGTACCAGTTGGCGCTCTTCCAACGCCGGAACCAGTACCTCCAAACCATGCTGCATGCTCAGACGGCCTGCGTAGAATTCCTGCTCCATGGTGTATTGGGTACCCAGCAGCCCGATTCTATGCAACCCCCGCCGCTTGACAGCCAGGGCAGTTGCATCAGCAATATGCAGGAAAGGCACCGTCAGCACGTGCTCGATCTGATCCACCACCTTGTGCATGGTGTTGGTGGCCAGCACGATGCATTCGGCCCCGGCCACCTCCAACCGCCTGGCCTCGTGGGCCAGCTTGACGCCAGCCTGGTGCCAGTGGCCCTCCTGCTGCATGGCCGCGATGTCGGCAAAGTCCAGTGATGAGATCAGCACCCTGGCCGAATGCAAGCCACCCAGGCGCTGTTTGATGGATTCGTTGAGATAGCGGTAATAGTATTGGGTCGATTCCCAGCTCATCCCACCGATGATGCCAATGGTGCGCATGTCTGCCTCCCGATCATGATCGAGCGGCCATACTACCTTCGCTGTGAGCCCCGCCTCAACCAGTTGGACAGGCGGTCAGGGGAAATGGGCCGCGCAAACAGGAATCCTTGCGCCCGCTCACAGCCCAGATGTTGTAGTAATTGCAGATCATCCATTTCCTCCACCCCCTCGGCCACGGTGTGCAGATGCAGGCGCGAGGCCATGTCCAGAGCGGAGCGCAGGATCAGCGCCAGGCGCTGGGTGTGGGCAGCCTTCTGCACCAGTGACCGATCGATTTTCAGCTCATCCAGCGGCAGGACACTCAGTTGCTCCAAGGTGGAAAAGCCCGTGCCGAAATCATCCAACGCCAGGCGGAAACCCCGCATCTTCAGGCGAGCCAAGACTTCCAACGCTGCGGCGGTATCGCTGGCGATCGCTGTCTCTGTGATCTCGACGGTCAGTCGCTCAGGCGATACCCCATGCTTTTTGGCAATCGTGGCCAGCTTATCCACCAATGCCGGGTCCACCAGACTATTCGCTGATACATTGAATGACACCGTCAGATGCTCCTGTGCCAGATCCACAGTCCAATGCGCCAACCTGTCGCAGACCTGATCCAGCATAGAAGCCGTCAGCTTATCCATCATGCCCCATTCTTCAGCCTGCGCCAAAAAGGCAGCGGGGGGGACGATGCCGTACTCGGGGTGGCTCCAGCGCACCAGGGCCTCCATGCTGAGCACAGTATTGTCGGACAGCTCAACCTGCGGCTGGTAGAACGCCTTGAATTGGCCCAGCTCCAGGCCATCCAGCAGCATCTGAGGGCTGATTGGCAGGGCGGGCAGTTCCATATTGGGAGGCGGGGCCAGCTCCCGTGTGAAACGTTCGAAACAATTCGCCAGCACGCTGCTGGAGATCGGCTTACGCACCACCCCCAGCACGGGCATGCCGTGCAGGCGTGCCATGGTTGCCACAGTGGCCTGTAGCCATTGATCGCTGGCGCTCAGCACCATGACGCTACGACACAGCCGCTCGGTCGCCAGTATGCGGATCAGCTCAACACCATCCGTGCCTGGCAAATACAGATCACAGATAGCAATGTCAACGGGCGATGTCCGTTTACGCAATGTTTCCAGCGCCTGATCCGCCGTTTCCGCTTGCGTAATCTCCTGTATCCCCAGCTCCTTGCATAACGCCACGCAAAACTGCCGTTGGGCGTCGCTGTCTTCAATCACGATCAAGGACAAGGGCGCGAACTTGCTCGCCATGACATCTCCACTTTTGAAATCGATACGATTTCAAGATAGTTGTTTGGCGATTCTATTCCCAAGCTTTTTGATGCAAATCAATCAATATGGACATTCAGAATGGTTGAATTTTTCTGAAATGTCCATTTACAACCTTCGACAGATTCCTATTGAATAATGTCCATTCAACAGAAATTAATAAAGTATGAATATATGGAATGACAATATTTCATTGCCACTCAAAATGCAGGTAATAAAAAAGGCTCTTTCGAGCCTTTTTGACGTCCGCCCATCAGGGCTGCAGCTTCTCGCCGCAAATCACGTTTATCCGACTGTCGGATAGCACTTTTGGATTTCTGGTGGGCGCCGCCTTTGCAATGCACCAGCGCCAGTGCGGCCACGTCCCGTGGCTTGATGGTCTTGCCATGTTTCTTCATATTCACATCCTCAATCGGCTTGCTCCGCGACTATGGAGCTGCCTCACTCATCCAGCTTGCCCGCTGCAGCCAATTCGCGGATGCGCCGCACCGCGTCCACATCATTGGCTTGGTAGGCAGCCTTCAAATAGCCCAGCAATTGGGCCTCTTCACCCTCCGCCGATTCGTCATGCGGCGTGTCATAGACAAAACGCACAATCAGCGTCTCGGCTGTCGGTGCTTCAATGGTCACAACCAGTTGACCACCTGGATGCTGATCGCTCGGCTCTGTCTCGAAATGCAGCCTATGGGGGGCTTGCAGGTGGATGCGATCCCGCACCAGCAGCTGACCGAGCAGCATTTCACGCAGCAGCACATCGCTCGATTCATCCACCGATATCCGCTCGACCCCTTGCATGAACAACTGGGGAGCACGTGCGCGCAGCAGCAGCCCCTGCCAGACTTGGTTCACGGTCAATGGCGTGGCCAGCGGATGGCCGGGGTCGTTGATGACGATGACGTGTTCAAAACGCACAATACTTCCTTACAGATCAATGAATAGCTCTTATCAACGAACGCCAATGGGCTCTGTTGGCAGGGCCGCGCAGCACAAGGCGGATCAACCGCAGGACAGAAATGGTAAAAGGTATGCCTCATTTCCACAACATGGTCAGCAGATTGGTTGTTGATGCAGGCGATCGATCGACCAAGCCAATACGCCGAGAAACCAGCGGCAGTCCCTTCCCGCGCTCGCCACCGCGCCTTACAATCAGTTGATCTGCCAGAAGCAAGCCCACCCTTCAGCCCAATACCATGCATGGGATTTCTTTCATGATCCGACGTTTCCTGATCACGCTGGCCGCGCTATCCTTTACCTTGCTAGGGGGTGGCTGCAGCTCAGAACAAGCGGTTCAGACCGCCATCCAGTTCGAGCGCAAGCTCTCACATCTCGAACGTAAGCAGGTCACCATCGATGGCCACACTGTGTTTTATCAGGAAGGGGGCGCAGGCGATACCATTCTGATGTTGCATGGTTTTGGCGCAGACGCCGACAACTGGACCCGCTTTGCTCGCCCCATCACGGGTCAATATCATGTCATTGCCCCCGACCTGCCAGGCTCAGGTGAATCCAGCCGTCTGCAACAGGCCAATTACAGCATCCCAAGCCAGGCTCAGCGTGTGTTGGCGCTGCTGGATGCCCTCAAGATCGACAAAGCGCATCTGGTGGGTAACTCCATGGGAGGCTATATCGCAGCGTGGTTTGCCGCCAACCACCCAGAGCGGGTCAGAAGCCTGGCACTGTTCGACAACGCAGGCGTGCTGGGGCCGCATCTGTCACCATTCTACCAATCCCTGCAAAACGGGCGGAATCGGTTGGTGGTGGCGCACCCAGCGCAATTCGATGACCTGTGGCAACTGGTGTTTGCCAACCCACCTTATCTACCCGGCTTTGCCAAGCAATATCTGGCCGACAAGGCGTATCAACACCGTGATTTCAACCAGAAGATCTTCAATGAGGTGCGGGAGCCTTATCTGCCGCTGGAGCCGCTATTGCCCAAGATCGTGGCGCCCACACTGATTGTATGGGGCGAGGCGGATCAGGTACTGGATATCTCCAGTATTGCGGTCATGAAAACCCATCTGACCCATACCCAGCCAGAAGTCGTCACCCTGCCAGGAGTTGGACATCTGCCGATGGTTGAACAACCCAAGCAGACCGCCCGCATCTACCTGGATTTCATACAGCGCATCCGCGGCTGATCGGTACCGCAGCGGGCCGGGCCAGCGCTGACATGGCCCGCCCCGCCAGCTGCGCTATAAGGAAGCTCCAGCACGCGCCGCCTGGTCGTATAGCCCAGACAGGACGCGCAACAGTTGCGCCGTGCGACCGATTTCTTCGTTTGGCGTGCCACTCTCGACCAGAGCCTCGATCAGGCATTGCTCACGAACCTGCCGATAGCGCTCACACAGCGCCTCCCCAGCATCGGATGTGGCAAAAAAGACTTCCTTACCCACCTTTTCGCTGACCACATAGCCCATTTTCACCAGCTTTTTCAACGCATAAGACACCACATGCGTGTCTTCGATGTTGAGCACAAAGCAGATGTCAGCAAGCTTTTTCTTACGGCCCCGATGGTTGACATGGTGGACCAGCGATACCTCCATCGGGGTCAGATTCTTCTCACCTGCGGCAGACATGCAACGAACCATCCAACGGCTGAATGCGTTGTGTACCACAATCAATCCAAATTCAAACTCCGACAATTCGGCACTGCGCGCTGACACCAAATGAGAAGACGAAACGATATTTACCTGTTTGATCATATCTGAGGACTCTCAAAATAGATCTGCGCAGTATAACAATAAGCTGCGCCGCTCTCTTCATATATAACGAATACAATATATCGATAATTTGTTGATGAAATGGCTACATATTGAGTATAGTCTCGCCACGGCTTTGAAATCCGCCTTTCTACACCCTGCGTAGCGCTGTAAACCAAGTCTGGCGCCGGTTTCGAAATGGCTGATTAGAATACGCATTGTACGTTCGCTTATATGTTGCATGGCGGACGTTGGATGTCTGCTTGGAGAAGACAGTGAGTCTGGTTGATACCCGCTTCTATCTGCTCGGTGAACGCGCCGCCGTGCTTGAATCACCAGCTCCTGCCAATCTAGTCTGCCAACGACGTATCTGGTGGTTGGCAGCACAGCTGCGCCGGCAATCGATCTTTATCGATGTCGTGCCAGGCATGAACAATCTGACCGTAACCTTTGACCCTCAGACACAATCAGGCGACGACATTCTTGCCGATCTACAGGGCCAGTGGCTAACAGCGGAAGCAGCCGCACCAGCCCCTCACATCATCGAGCTACCCGTCTGTTATGGCGGCGAAGATGGGCCAGACCTGCCGGAGGTGGCACGCCACACAGGGCTGAGCCAGAAGGCAGTCATCGAGCAGCATAGCCAGGCAGCCTACACAGTCTTCTTTCTGGGCTTTCGCCCTGGTTTTGCCTACATGGGCGGCTTGCCGCCAGCCCTGGCTACGCCACGGCGAAACGAGCCACGCCTGATGGTGCGGGCTGGATCAATCGGCATTGGCGGTGCCCAGACCGGTATCTACCCAGCCAATTGCCCAGGCGGCTGGCAATTGATTGGGCGTACCCACACGCCCTTATTCGACCTGGAGCGCGACCCGCCATCCTTATTATTGCCTGGCGATCAGGTCCGGTTCATCCAGGTTTGTCATGTTTGAAATCATCCGCGCCGGGATTCAAACCACGGTTCAGGATCTGGGCCGTATCGGGCTGCGGCATCTGGGTATCGCCCAAGCGGGTGCGCTCGATCAGCCTGCGCTGATGCTGGCCAACCGGTTGGTCAACAATCCAGCAGGGGCTGCAGGGCTGGAAATCGCCATGGGCCCGGTAGAGATCTGCTTCCACCGCTCGGGCTGGCTCGCGCTGACCGGGGCAGACTTCGAGGCCACACTGGATGGCCAGCCGATCTGGCCTGGCTGGCGCCTGCCCTACCAATGTGGCCAGCGACTGCTGCTGAAAGGGCCACGTAGTGGGATGCGCGCCTATTTGGCAGTCGATGGCGGCATCGACGTGCCTCAAGTGCTTGGCGCACGGGCCACTGACTTGCGCGCCCGATTCGGCGGCTTTGTCGGTCGTGCACTGCAGGCAGGTGATCGCTTGCCACAAGGCCCAGCCATTGCTCATCTCGACCGGTGCGGGGCTTGGGCGCGGCCCTGGTCGCCGGTCGTCCGGGCGCTGCCAGGCCCGGAGTATGCCGCGTTCCGTGCCGAGGCGCAGCAACGATTCTGGCAGACAAGCTGGTTGGTTTCCCCGCAAAGTGATCGCATGGGCTACCGCTTGTCCGGCCCGGCCCTGCTCCTCACCGAACACCGCGAGATGCTGTCGCATGCCGTCCTGCCGGGCGTCGTGCAGGTTCCTCCGAACGGGCAACCGATCGTTTTGCTGGCCGACGCGCAAACAACAGGTGGGTTCCCACGCATTGCCAGTGTGATCGAAGCGGATCTATGGAAAATCGCGCAAGCCAGACCCGGCCAGAGATTGCATTTTGTGGAAACGACTCTCGAAACGGCTTTGCAGGCCTTGAAGCAACAGCAATATGAGCGCAATCGTTTTGAATGGAGCGCATATGGTCGTTGATTTGAACGCGGATCTCGGGGAAGGCTGTGGCGATGACGAAGCCATCATCGCCTGCATCAGCTCAGCCAATATCGCCTGTGGCTGGCATGCCGGAGATAGCCGCACCCAGCTGCAGGCAATCCGCGCTGCCATTCGGCACGGTGTGGCTATCGGCGCGCATCCCAGCTTTCCGGATCGTGCCCACTTTGGCCGACAAACCATGCACCGCACCCCAGAGCTGGTCTACATCGACCTGCTGATGCAGATCGGCGGGCTGCAGGCAGCAGTGCAAGGGTTGGGCGGACAGCTCAAACACGTCAAGCCGCATGGGGCGCTCTATAACCAGGCAGCCAAAGACCCTGCGTTGGCCGACGCCATCGCACAGGCCGTCAAGGTTTGTAACCCTCAGTTGAAGCTGATGGGGCTGGCCGGTAGCGAATTGATCAAGGCCGGGCAGCGTGCAGGCCTTCAGGTCATTGAGGAAGTCTTCGCTGACCGGGCTTATCTACGCGATGGTACGTTGGCGCCACGTGGCACACCTGGCGCGGTCATTGCCGATTTGACGATGGCTGTACAACAGACCCTGCAAATGATCCGCCATGGCCGGGTCACCGCCCTCGATGGCGAGGTGATTGCCATCCGGGCGGACAGCATCTGCCTGCACGGGGACGGTGAACATGCGCTGACGTTTGCCAAGCAACTGCGCCGCACCTTGCAGACGGAAGGTTGGGAGGTGCGCGCATCGGATTGATGCACTTCCTGGTGAGCTGGTGTGCTTGATCAAGGCCAGCTTCACCCACAGCAACGTATCTTTGTCGGGCAGATGATAAGGCTTGGGCCCAAAGCCACAATATGAGACGGAGCAATAGGACATGGATGCAGTGAGTTATTGGCCCCTGCTTGGGGTCGGTGTGGTCGTCGCAGGCTTTGCCCTGCGAATCAACGCGTTGTTGGTTGTCACAATTGCTGGCGTGGTGACGGGGCTGGCGGCCAGCATGCCCATCGAGGGGATTCTGACCTCGCTGGGCAATGGATTCATCAAAAGCCGCAATCTGCCCCTCATCTTATTGCTGCCGCTCCCCATCATCGGCCTGCTGGAGCGTCATGGGCTGAAAGAGCATGCGCAGAACTGGATTGCACGGATTCAATCCGCCACCAGTGGCCGCCTGCTGACGGTGTATCTGTTCATGCGGGAAATCGCCGCCGCCGTCGGGCTGACCAGTCTGGGTGGTCACCCGCAGATGGTTCGGCCCTTGTTGGCCCCCATGGCCGAAGGCGCTGCGGAAGCCCGCTATGGCAAGCTGCCGGATGCCATCCGTTACAAGCTGCGCGCCATGTCAGCCGCCACGGACAACGTCGGGCTGTTTTTTGGCGAAGATATCTTCGTTGCCTTCGGCGCCATCGTCTTGATGCATACCTTCCTGCGTGAGAACGGTGTGGAAGTCGAGCCACTGCATATTGCGATGTGGGGCATCCCAACAGCGATTGCCGCTTTCCTGATCCACGCCTATCGCCTGCGTCGGCTGGACCGCTGGCTGGATAAGCAATTGCAGCGACACACCCAGCAATTGGCTGAAGCGACCACCCCGCTGCCACAAGGAGCCAAAGCATGATCCTCAAACCCGATTACCTGTACCTGTTGGCCGGCGTCTTGCTGCTGATCATAGCCGGCATGAGCCTGCGTGATCGCAGCAACCCCCGCCGTTTTGCCACTGCCTTGTTCTGGGCGCTATACAGCGTCGTCTTCCTGGCAGGGCAGTTGATTCCACCAGCGGTGGTCGGCGTCATGGTCATCGTCATGGCGCTGCTGGCCGGTTTGGGCGGAGTCAGATTGGGTAGCTATGACAAGCTGGCTGACAGCGTGCGCGCCGTCAAGGCCAAGACCCTGGCCAATAAGCTGTTCTTCCCGGCCCTGATCATCCCACTGGTGACCGTGCTGTGTGCGGTGGCATTCAAAGACGCCAAAATCGGCGGCACGCCTCTGTTCGACCCGAAAAACGTCACCTTGTTGAGCTTGGGCATAGGTTGCCTGGTGGCATGGCCGCTGTGCCTGAAACTGACGGGAGACGGCCCGGTGCAATCCATGCGTGAATCGCGTCGGCTGCTGGAATCCATGGGCTGGGCAGTCATGTTGCCGCAATTGCTGGCCACGCTGGGCCTGCTGTTCACTGATGCAGGGGTTGGCAAGGCGGTTGCGGATATCACCAAGACCTATCTAGCCGTGGACAATCGCATGGTTGCCGTCGCCACCTACGCAATCTGCATGGCCTTGTTCACCATGATCATGGGTAATGCCTTTGCCGCGTTTCCAGTCATCACTGCGGGTATCGGCCTGCCGATCCTGCTCAACCAGCATCATGGCGACGCTGCAGTCATGGCGGCGATTGGTATGTTCTCCGGCTATTGCGGGACGTTGATGACCCCGATGGCGGCCAATTTCAACATCGTGCCAGCCGCACTGCTGGAGCTGCCGGACAAGCATGGCGTGATCAAAGTGCAGTGGCAGACAGCATTGCCATTGCTGCTGGTCAATATCGGCCTGATGTATGTATTGATGTTCAGATGAGGCAGACATGGAAAAAGTGCTTCTGACCGGGTTTGAGCCGTTTGATGGCGAGCGTCTCAACCCATCCTGGGAGGCGGTGAGACAGCTACAGGGCCATGTGCTGAGCGATGGTAGCCAGATTTTCACGATCCAGCTCCCCTGCGTGTTTGATATTGCCCGTCAGAACATGACCGATGCGCTTGATAGCCTGCAACCCTGGATGGTCCTGGCTGTTGGCCAAGCGGGGGGCAGGGCTGAGCTCAGTTTCGAGCGGGTCGCCATCAACCTGGATGATGCACGCATTCCAGACAATGCAGGCCAACAGCCGATCGACCGCCCAGTCATCCCTAATGGCCCAGCAGCCTGGTTTACCACCCTGCCGGTCAAGTCCATCGTCTTGGCCTTGCAAGAAGCAGGCATCCCCGCTGGCATCTCACACTCGGCAGGCACCTACGTGTGCAACCACGTATTTTACGGCCTGATGCACCAGGCCAGCCGGCGCCCAAGTCTGGCCAAGGCTGGCTTTGTCCATATTCCATACCTGCCGGAGCAGGCCGCCCGCCAGCCCAAGCCCCAGCCCTCCATGCCGCTGGCGCAGATGGTCAGCGGCCTGGAGCTGGCGCTGGAGACAGCAGTGAATACCCGCGTCGATTGCAAAATCAGCGCGGGAAGTACCCATTGATCAATCGCTGTTGCCAACGTTACCCCTGTCAAATGGCAGGGGATTTTTTTCGTTGCTGAAAAACAACACAGCAGCTTCTGGCAAACGTTTGCGTATCTTTTCCAAGGGTTAGCGTGTAGATCAGTGCTATTTGCACCAAAGTAATGCGTATTAGTACTTATCTCTTTGTACGAAAAACAAATTACGGATTGACGAAAGTAGTTGGCGAGCCGCTCCAGAGTGCCTTAGCATTCGCTTAGATCAAGCGTTTTGGCTGATCTGGCAAGCCTTGATGGCAAGTGCATGAAAATGACAGAAACGGGCTCAGATCCACACCAATTTGGTGTAAGGCGCCTGATCAGACTGTCAACCCATGGAAAAGCACTGCCCAGGTTCCGCCGACAGGGTTGCATGACCAATCTGGTGAGTCTGAAACCCTGTCAACAGAGCCTGATGACCACTGAAAAATTTCAGCACGACAATTCTGGTTCGCTGTGTGTGGGCACGCTGCAAACAACATGACGCCACCCACGGATCACCAGACGATTTTTATCAGCGGGTTCAGGTTCTGCTGACACTGTGACACGGCCCATGCAACTGGCCCTCGGTAGCGACTCAACGCGAGTGGGGGATAGTGTCAACAAAACCTACCAGTTTCACCAGGCAACTGTTGCCTGGTAGACGGGCCACCAACCAAGCCAACACCACCTGGAGCCGAATACCAGGCCGTTGACTTGGCCCACAACGGATGGCGCCAATGACAGCCGTGCTCTGGCATAGGCCCAAGACCAACAGGTAGCCCGCGCGCAACCGACTTGAATGCTGGTGATCATGATGCAGATTAATTCGTTACCACCCTACACACGTAGCACCCGCTTATTGCTACGTGCGCCGACCCGCCCTGGGGATACTCAGGCATTGCTCGACATCTACGGTGATCTGGCAACCAACCTGTTCAACCCGAGTGGCCCCATCCGGGGCCTGCAGGAAGCAGAGACCTTGATCAGCAGCTGGCGCCAGCACTGGGCAGACAATCGATTCGGCCTGTGGGCTGTCTCATTGCTCGAAGAGCCCGACTACATCATCGGCTTTGGTGGGTTACAGTTCCGTGAATTGAATTCCGTGCTGGTGCCTGAGCTACAAGGTCGGTTCCGCCCCGCTTACTGGCGTAAAGGCTACGCCACCGAGCTTGCCCTGACGACTTTCGATGTGGCGTTCAATCAAATGTCCCTGCCTCGCGTGGTATGCATCATCAGGCCGGCGAACCAGCCATCACGCAAGATGTTGAGCCGGGTCGGCATGCGCCTGGTTTCGAACCTGGAGGAATACGCCGGGCAGTCCCCCAGCCTGGTCTATGAGCTGGGTGCCGATGACCACCACGCCGGTGCCCTGCCAGCAACACTGCAGATCAATTTACCGACATTGGGCAGCGAGGGACTCAGACCCATAGTGCAACCCAACCCTGGCTTGTTGAGCTGAGCCCAGCAATCTGCAAAATATTGCTATGCTTAGCTCAGGGCCAGATTCTGCTGGCACGGTTGCATGATCGTTGTGTTGGGCTGTAAACGGGTGGCACGCCGAGCGAGGAGCGACAATGAGTAGCGACGATTTGGACTTTTTCCAGCCCAATACACAGCCAGACAGCAACAAGCACCCCCACGCTCAAATGAAGGTGTTCATTGTCGATGATGATGCCATCCTCCGCGAATTGCTGGCCGAGGCGTTGGTCGATGACTACAAAGTGTATTGTTTCGAGTGCGGCGAAGAGTGCCTCAATCAGATGCGGCAATTGCAGCCGGACATCGTGCTGCTCGATCTGCACCTGCCCGACATCGACGGTCTTGAGCTCTGCAGACAGATTCGCCGCCACCATCAAGCTGCAGAGCTGCCCGTCATCTTCGTGTCAGGCGATGACTCGATGGATGCAAAACTCGCAGGCTATGAGGCCGGCGCTCAGGACTTTCTGCTGAAACCGGTCAGCAATGCAGAGTTGTTGCATAAAGTCGGGGTGATGGCCACCATCGTGCACGATCAACGCGATCTGCGTGAACGGGCAGGATTCGCCCAGCAGACAGCCTTCACCGCCATGAATGGCATCAGCGACCTGGGGATCATCCTTGAATTCATGCGTGTCTCTTTTGCCTGCCGCACCGTTGAAGAGGTCGGACAGGCCATTCTGAACACCTTGTCCCAATGGGCATTGCAAGGCGCACTGCAGATCCGCCATGGTGCGCAGGAATTGAATATGGGCTCCGAAAGCCCCAATTCTCCATTGGAAGCCTCGGTGCTCAACCACGCCCGCAGCATGGGCAGGATCTTCCAATTCAAGCGCTACATCGTCTTCAATTATGGCGATCTCACCTTGATGATCACCAACATGCCGCTGGATGACACCGACTATTGCGGTCGCATACGCGACAACATCGCCATCCTCGCGGAAGGTGCCGAGGCAAGGCTGCTGTCCATTACCAGCGATGAAATCAGAGTCCGCCAGTCCTCAGGTATCGATAGCACATTACAGCAGTTGGAACTCAGCCTGGAGGAGATCCGACATGCCTATGCCGCTGAAAAACTGCGGCAAACCGAGCTGATCATGCATATGCACCGTGACTTCAGCAATATGTTGGTGTGTTTTGGGCTCACGGACGAGCAGGAAAACAATCTGATGCATCAGGTGGCGATGTATCTGCACGCCCTGCAGGACAATGAGAACCTGAGCAACTGGCTGATTCAGGAGCTACAGCAATCCTCCAGCCAATTACGGCAGCTGGCGGCAAGTGGCAACCATTTGATCCGGCCACTCAACGAGCCCCGCAATCTGCAATGACAAGGCATCGCCACAGCAGCGGTCTCTGCAGGCTGCGCCAGCGCCCGGCATAACGGACAGCAGCCACCAGGGGCTTGATCAGTCAGTCGCCCTTGTCCAGCACCTGGGCATCCAGCCAGCCCTGTGCAAGCGTCACCCGGATCAACGCCCCCGCAGCCACCTCCCGCGCATCCCGCACCACGCGCCCATCGATGTCATGGACAATACTGTAGCCACGCTCCAGCACTGCTGTCGGGTTCAATTGGCGCAGCTGCACCCCGCATTGCGCCAAGCGGGCGGACAAACGCTCCAGGCGGCGGGTCAGCCCCACCTGCATCCGCCCTGCCAACACCTGCTGCCGCTGCAAACGGGCGGCCATGTCCGGCGCGGCTTGCCGATAACGGCGGGCAATCCCCTCCAGACGCCATTGCCGCGCCTCCAGCATGCGCCGCATTGCCAGACGCAGGCGTGCCTGCAGATCGCCCAAGCGCTGCACTTGCTGAGCCAAGCGCTGGCCCGGATGAACCAGCCGTCGGGCCAGATAGTCAACCTGTTGTGTGCGTTGCATCACGATCCGATCCATGTCGCGACCCAAGCGCCGCCGCAACAAGCCCAACCGATCCAACAGCTCCTGCCGACTCGGGCTCACCATCTCGGCTGCCGCAGTGGGTGTCGGGGCTCGACAATCCGCCACAAAATCAGCAATCGTCACATCCGTTTCATGCCCCACACCAGACACCACCGGAATCGCGCACCCGGCAATGGCGCGAGCGACGGCCTCATCATTGAACGCCCACAAATCCTCGATACTGCCGCCGCCTCGGCAGACAATCAACACATCACATTCCTGTCGCCGTGATGCAGCCTCGATGGCCAAAACCAGCTGAGCGGGCGCATCGGCACCCTGCACCTGGCTGGGATACAACACCACCGGCAGGCCAGGCATGCGGCGGCGCAAGGTGGTCAACACATCACGGAGCGCAGCAGCAGCTGGTGAGGTCACAATGCCCACCTGCTTCGGAAAAGTCGGCAATGGCCGCTTGTGCGCCGTGTCAAACAACCCTTCCGCCTGCAATCTGCCCTTCAGCTTCTCAAATGCCTCGAACAAGGCCCCCAAACCAGCCTGCCGCATGAAATCGACCGCTAGCTGGAAATCTCCACGCGGCTCGTACAGCGCCGGAATGGCCCGCACCTCGACACGCATGCCCTCCACGGGGCGAAACCCCGTCAATACCGCCTTGTGGCGGAACATCACGCAACGCACCTGAGCCTGTGCGTCTTTCAGTGAAAAATACCAATGACCCGACGCCGCAATGGTCAAATTGGAAATCTCGCCCACCACCCAACTCAGCGGAAATTGTTGCTCCAGCACCAGCCGGACTGCTCGGTTGAGCTCACTGACCGTCAGCACAGATTGCGTTTTTTCCATGATTGCCATACTGGATTAATCCACAGATTTCAAAAAAATGTCACAACAGCACTTGACACCAAGCGACAAGACTCAGGCACATCCATACTCATGTTTTCATTCAGATATTCTTAGATAGACCACCCAAGATCGCCCATCACTGGGGGAGCTGGCAGGCGCCAGATCGGTATGCGCCGTCACACTATTCACATAATTATCCACAGGCCAGGCGCTGCCAATAGGCTTGCAATTGGCGAAGACCACGGCTAATAAATGAAAGCCAGGGTCAGAAAGCGGCGAATATTGACATCAGCATACTTGCCGAACCAGACCTGAGCGATTAAAGTTAGCACCCTTGAAGCTCGTGTTGCACGCTGGCCAGGCAAGGCCCACTCAACAGAGCATTGTCGAATCGAATTCGCCCCAAACGCAAACGGAGTAACGCGTGTTTTCCATCATTCAAGCCGCCGGCTGGCCTATCTATCCGCTGATTCTGGCATCCATCGCCGCAGTCACCATCATCATCGAACGTCTGTTGTCGTTACGTGCCGATGTGGTGGCCCCCAAGGGTCTGTTGAACAAGGTTGTGCAGGAATACCGCTCTGGTGGTGTCAGCCAGGACATGTTGAGCAAGCTGTCACAAAGCTCGCATCTGGGCCGCATCTTCGCGGCAGGTCTGCGCAATGTCAACAGCTCACGTGAAGTCATGAAAGAGGCCATCGAAGAAGCTGGCTCCGCTGTCTCACACGATCTAGGGCGCTTCCTGACGACCCTGGGCTCCATTGCGTCGCTATCCCCGCTGCTGGGCCTGCTGGGCACGGTCGTGGGCATGATCGAGATCTTCGGCTCCCAGGCGCCTACGGGCAACAATCCAGCCCAACTGGCGCATGGTATTTCGATTGCACTGTACAACACGGCATTCGGCATCATCGTCGCAGTACCGGCAATCGGTTTTTATCGTCACCTGCGCAGCAGGATCGATTCATTGATCGTTGACATGGAACAACAGGCCATCAAGCTGGTGGAAGTCGTTCACGGCGAGCGCAAGCTGTAATCGCAAGGACGCGAAACATGAATTTCCGTAAAGGACGTATCCAGGAAGAGCCTGAGATCAACTTCATTCCGTTGATCGACGTACTATTGGTGATTCTGATCTTTCTGATGGTCACCACGACCTATTCCCGTTACGCCGAGCTGCAGATCAACCTGCCTCAGGCAGAGGCCGAAAAGCCAGTCGATAAGCCACTGGAACTCAGTATCGGGGTCGATGCCAATGGCCGCTATGTGATCAACGACAAACAGGTGGCCTTCAGCAGCCCCGAGTCGTTCAGCGTTGAGATGAAAAAAGCGGCTGGCAATCAGAAAGACCCCGTCGTGATCATCAATGCCGATGCCAAAGCAACCCACCAATCGGTGGTCAATATCATGGAAGCCGCACGGTTTGCGGGGTTTGGTCGCATCACGTTCGCGACGCAATCCACTGGGCAATGACAAACCCATAGTCCCATGTCCACGCCACGGGTGACCGTGGCGTTTTCATTTGATCGACTCAACCCAAAAACAACGCCCCATCACTGGGGCGCTGTTTGATGAACCAACGAGGGCTTGGTATTTACCACAGCCCCAAGTACGCCAGGATGCCCTCTGCCGCTTGACGGCCTTCATACACCGCTCGCACGACCAGATCGGCGCCTCGCACCTGATCGCCACCAGCAAATACCTTGGGGTTGCTGGTCTGGAACTTATAAACCTGACGGGCAGCGGCAATGGTACGGCCACGCTCATCGGTTCGGATGGCATGAGGCTCGAACCAAGCCTCGGGTGCCACCTGGAAGCCAAACGCGATCACGACATGGTCGCATTCCACGATTTCTTCTGATCCTTCCACCAGCTCAGGAGAACGGCGGCCCTTGGCATCCGGTGCGCCCAAACGGGTGGTGACCAATTTGACACCAAGGCTACCATCTGCCAGCTGCACCACACCGACTGGCTGGCGATTCCATAGGAATTGGACGCCCTCCTCCTTGGCATTATCCACCTCCCGCTTCGAGCCAGGCATATTGGCCTCGTCACGGCGATAGGCGCAGATTACGCTCTTGGCCCCCTGGCGAACTGAGGTCCGGTTACAGTCCATGGCTGTGTCACCACCACCCAGCACCACCACGCGCTTACCAGACATGGATTGATAGGCCTCGCCAACCGGCAAGGTGCCTAGTGTATGGCGCACGTTGTTGATCAGGAACGGCAGCGCTTCCAATACGCCGGGCAGGTTCTCGCCCTCAAAGCCACCTTTCATGTACTGGTAGGCGCCCATGCCCATGAAGACCGCATCGTATTCGTTCAGCAGGGTATCGAGCGTGATGTCCGTCCCCACCTCGGTGTTGAGGCGGAATTCAACGCCCATTTCTTCCATCATGGTACGACGACGTTTGATGACTTCTTTTTCCAGCTTGAATTCAGGAATGCCAAAGGTCAGCAAGCCGCCGATCTCTTCATAGCGGTCGAACACCACGGGCCTGACACCATTACGCACCAGGATGTCCGCACAGGCCAGACCAGCTGGGCCGGCCCCGATCACCGCTACCCGTTTGTCTGTCCACACGACATTAGACATATCAGGCCGCCAGCCAGCCTTGTATGCTTCGTCCGTGATGTACTTTTCAACCGAGCCGATGGTCACTGCGCCAAAACCGCCTTGGTTCAGGGTACAAGCCCCTTCGCACAGGCGATCCTGCGGGCACACCCGGCCACAGATCTCTGGCAGTGAATTGGTCTTGTGGCTGAGTTCCGCCGCCTCGAACAGCTTACCTTCCTGCACTAGCTTCAGCCAGTTCGGAATGTAGTTGTGCACCGGGCACTCCCACTCGCAATACGGGTTGCCACAGGACAAGCAGCGCCCTGCCTGCTCTTGCGCATCGATCTTGGCAAGCGGGTGATAGATTTCGCGAAACTCGATTTTGCGCGCCTCCGCAGGCTTTTTATCGCCGGGGTTGCGCTGAACGGTCATGAATTGAAATACGTCAGACATGGCAAAGGTTCCGTTTAATCTTTCAACAGGCTATCGAGCTTCGCGGCCTTCGGCTTCACCAGCCAGAAGTACGGAGTCTGT
Source organism: Chitinivorax tropicus (assembly GCF_014202905.1). Classification (NCBI taxonomy): domain Bacteria; kingdom Pseudomonadati; phylum Pseudomonadota; class Betaproteobacteria; genus Chitinivorax; species Chitinivorax tropicus. Next base: position 17,325 of record NZ_JACHHY010000032.1, read on the forward strand.
TCTTCAAAGTGCTCCAGCAGCCACTGACCACGTTCCGAGCCGGTCAGCTTCACATGGGCCTCGATCTTGTCACGCAGATAGGCGCGATACTGACCGGTCGCTTCGTTGTTGATCAGGTGGATATCGATCAACTCATTGTTATAACGGTATGCAAAGCGTTCGTTTGGATCATAGACAAAGGCGAAGCCACCGGTCATGCCCGCGCCGAAGTTGACACCTGTCTCACCCAGCACGATCACGCATCCACCGGTCATGTATTCGCATCCGTGGTCGCCAACGCCCTCCACCACCGCCAACGCACCCGAGTTACGCACAGCAAAGCGCTCGCCCGCTGTCCCCGCTGCAAACAGCTTGCCGCCGGTTGCGCCATACAGGCAGGTATTGCCGATGATGGCTGCCTCGTGCGCCTTGAAACCGGATCCCTTGGGTGGACGCAGTGCCAGCTGGCCACCCGCCATGCCTTTACCGACATAGTCGTTGGCGTCGCCTTCCAGGTTGATGTTCAGCCCCTTGGCGTTCCACACCCCCAGCGACTGCCCGGCGCTTCCCTTCAGATCCAGCGTCAGTGTGCCTTCAGGCAAGCCCTCCGCACCATGCAGCTTGGCAATCACGCCAGACAACCGGGCGCCGATCGAGCGATTGACGTTGCGCACTTCGTAAGCCAGGGAGATCGGCATCTTGTTTTCGATGGCATCCAATGCATCCTGCACCATCTGTTCCGCGAGTTCACCCTTGTCAAAAGACGGGTTGCGCTCCTGCACGCAGAACCGTGGCTCGCTGTCTGGAATACTGCCTTCAGAGATCAGCGGTGCCAGCTTCAAACGCTTCTGACGATCTGACTCACCCTCCAGTAGCTCCAGCAGATCAAAGCGACCGATCAGCTCTTCCATCTTCGACACACCGAGCGCAGCCATCCACTCGCGGGTTTCCTGCGCGATGAAGGTGAAATAGTTCATCACCATCTCGGGCAGGCCGAGGAAGTATTTGGTGCGCAGTTTGACCTCTTGCGTGGCCACGCCGGTAGCGCAGTTGTTCAGGTGACAGATCCGCAGGTATTTGCAACCCAGCGCCACCATCGGGCCTGTACCGAAGCCAAAGCTCTCCGCCCCCAGAATGGCAGCCTTGATCACATCCAGGCCGGTCTTCAAGCCACCGTCGGTCTGTACACGCACCCGGCCACGCAGACCATTGGCGCGCAGCACCTGTTGGGCTTCAGTCAGCCCCAGTTCCCACGGGGTGCCGGCGTATTTCACGCTGGTCAGGGGTGATGCGCCCGTGCCGCCGTCGTAACCGGAAATGGTGATCAGGTCGGCATAAGCCTTGGCCACCCCTGCAGCAATGGTGCCTACACCGGGCTCCGCCACCAGTTTCACCGAAACCAGCGCCTGCGGATTGACCTGCTTCAGATCGAAAATCAGCTGTGCCAAGTCTTCGATTGAGTAGATGTCATGATGTGGTGGCGGCGAGATCAGCGAAATCCCTGGCTTGGAATGCCGCAGCTTGGCGATCAGCGGGCTGACCTTGTCACCCGGCAGCTGCCCGCCCTCACCCGGCTTGGCGCCTTGCGCAACCTTGATCTGCAATACCTCGGCATTCACCAGATAATGAGGCGTGACACCAAACCGGCCTGATGCCACCTGCTTGATCTTGGACATCTTGATGGTGCCATAACGGGATGGGTCTTCGCCGCCCTCTCCCGAATTCGACCGCGCACCCAGGCGGTTCATCGCCTCGGCCAACGCCTCATGGGCCTCTGGTGACAACGCCCCGAGCGACATGCCCGCCGAGTCGAAACGTTTCACGATTTCATTGACGGGTTCGACATCTTCCAGCGCAATCCGGTTGTCCGGGTTGATCTTGACCTGGAACAAGTCGCGGAACATGGCCACAGGCCGTTTGTTCACGATATCGGCGTACTTTCTGTACTCGTCATAATCGCCGTTCTGCACTGCTTTCTGCAGCTGCATCACCACATCCGGGTTATAGGCGTGGTATTCCTCCCCGAACACATACTTGAGCAAGCCGCCCTGGGCGATGTGGCGCATCGGGTTGAAGGCTGACCGCGCCAGCTGCTGCTGGTCAGTTTCGAAATCAGCAAAGCTTGCGCCAGATACACGGGAAACCGTACCAGGGAAACATAGCGCCATGACCTCTTCATGCACACCCACCGCTTCGAACAGCTCGGCCCCACGGTAGCTGGCGATGGTGGAGATCCCCATCTTCGACAGCACCTTCAACAAGCCTTTGTTGATCCCTTTACGATAATTGCTCATGGCGGTGGCGGGGCTACCCTCCACATCGCCTGCGGCAATCAATTCGTAAATGGTCTGATAGGCCAGATAGGGGTAGACCGCTGTTGCGCCATAGCCGATCAGGCAGGCAAAGTGGTGCGGGTCGCGTGCCACACCGGTCTCCACTACGATATTGCACGTGCAGCGCAAACCAGATGCAATCAGTGCCTGATGTACCGCGCCGGTCGCAAACAAGGCATGGATCGGTAATTTGCCCTTGCCGATCTTTTTATCCGACAACACCAGAATCACCGCACCACCGTGCACCGCCTCGGTCACCTGTTGAGTCAGCAGCTCGATGGCGCCTTTCAGGTCATATTCTTTCGGGTCATAGCACAAATCGAAAAAGGCTGCGCGATAGTGCAGGTCACCAATCGACGTAATGCGCACGAATTTTTCGAATGACAGAATCGGTGAACGGACTTCCAGTCGCTTGGCGTGATCGGCTGTTTCTTCGAAGACATTCTTCTCCGCCCCAAACACCGAATTGAGCGACATCACAATCGCCTCGCGGATCGGATCGATCGGCGGATTGGTCACTTGGGCAAACTGCTGGCGCAAATAATCGAACGGTGAACGCACACGCTGCGACAGCACCGCCATGGGGGTGTCGTCACCCATCGAGCCAACTGCCTCCTGGCCATCTGCCGCCAAGACCCGGATCACCTGATCGCGCTCTTCAAACGAGACATTGAACATCTTCTGGTATTGCAGCAGCGAGGCGCGATCCATCTCCGGTAGTGCCGAGTCCTCATCCAGCCCCAGCTCCAGATAGCGGGCGTGCTGCTTGACCCAGTCCCGGTAGGGGTGCTCGGTCTTCAAGATGGTATCCACGTCATCTGGCAACAACAGCTTGCCGGTAGACAGGTCAGCGGCCACGATCTGGCCAGGCTTGACACGACCCTTGCGCACCACATCCTCAGGCTTATACGGCCACACACCTACTTCAGATGCAATGGTCAGATGTCGGTCTTTGGTGATGATGTAGCGCGCCGGACGCAAGCCATTGCGGTCCAGCATGCAGGCAGCATAGCGCCCATCCGTCAAGACGATACCCGCCGGGCCGTCCCAGGGCTCCATATGCATGGAGTTGTATTCGTAGAATGCCTTCAGGTCATGGTCGGTCGTATCGACGTTCTGCCATGCAGGCGGCACCAGCAGACGCAAGGCACGGAACAGCGAAATACCGCCCATCAGCAAACCTTCGAGCATATTGTCGAGGCTCATCGAATCTGAGCCATCGGTCTGCACGATTGGCCGCACGTCATCCATATTCGGGATCAACGGCGAGCTCATGATCTTTTCACGTGCCCGCGCCCAGTTACGGTTGCCTTGTACCGTGTTGATCTCGCCATTGTGCGCCAGGAAGCGGAACGGCTGTGCCAGCTTCCATTGCGGCCAAGTATTGGTCGAGAAGCGCTGGTGGTATACCGCCAGGCTGGATTCAAAACGCGGGTCCTTCAGGTCAGGGAAGAACGCTGGCAGATTGGCCGGCGTGACCAAGCCTTTATAGGAAATGGTGTACGGGGAGAGCGTTGGCACGTAAAACGCCGGGTCCGTCCCCTTGGATGCCTTCTCGGCCAAACGGCGGCCTATGTAGAGTTTGCGCTGGAATGTAGCGACATCCATGCCGGTCGGGCAGTTCACAAACACCTGCTGGATCTCAGGCAGGGTTTTCAACGCGTATTCACCACAGGTGGATGCATCGATAGGCACTTTGCGGAAACCCGCGACCGCCAGCCCTTGTTGTTCCAGCGCCTGGCGTAAGCGAGAGCGTGATGCTGCGCCAATCTGCGGATCAATGCTGTGGAATACCAAGCCGGCTGCATACTCCTTGGCCAGGTGTACACCCACCTCTTGCGCCACTGCCCGTAAAAACCCATCGGGTTTCCGGAACAAAAGACCACAGCCATCACCAGACAAGCCATCAGCCGCCACAGCGCCTCGGTGAGTCAGGCAAGCGAGCGAATTGATGGCGGTCTGTACCAGCCAATGGCTTGGTTTGTCATCCATGTTGGCGATCAAACCAAAACCACAACTATCCTGTTCAAAGTGGGGGCGATAAAGCGTGCCGTCTAACCAACGCTGTCTGTCCATTGCCGACTCTACTTGATAAAACAAGGGGAAAGGCTTTGATTCTATATGCAGAAATCGGCATGGCGCAACACAATTTGTGCACCGCGCAATAGTATTTCAATGCGGCGAGCGCAGCAAAACCATCATTTTCATTGCGCAATACAGCACAAATTATCAATTTTATTGCTCAAACGATTTACAAAATCGCGACAGAATTTTGCAAAAAGCGTACCAAAACAGGCACTTCACACCCAATCTTTGGCAATCAGGAATTTCCTGTATAACGCCTCTTCCGGCGACCCAGATTCAGGGTGCCAGTCGTATCGCCAACGCACTTCGGGTGGCATCGACATCAGGATCGACTCGGTACGCCCACCAGATTGCAGGCCGAACAATGTGCCGCGATCAAATACCAGGTTGAATTCCACATAACGACCACGCCGATACAGCTGGAAGTCGCGCTCCCGCTCGCCATATGGCATGCCCACCCTGCGCTCGACGATGGGCAGGTAGGCCGTCAGGAAATGGTCACCGACACTTTGAGTCAGCCCGAATGCGTGGACAAAGCTGATATCAGACAGGTCGTCAAAGAAGATTCCGCCGACGCCACGCGGCTCGTTGCGGTGTTTCAGGAAAAAATACTCGTCACACCATTGCTTGAATTTGGGGTGATATTGAGCGCCGAAGGGTGCCAAGGCTGCCTGACAGGTCCGGTGGAAATGCACAGCATCTTCCTCGGCACCGTAGTAGGGGGTCAGATCCATTCCCCCACCGAACCACCATACCGGTTCGCTGCCGGGCTGAGTCGCCACGAAGAAGCGGACATTCATGTGCACGGTCGGGACATATGGGTTATGTGGGTGAAGCACCAGTGACACGCCCATGGCCTCCCACGCCCGTCCGGCCAACTCGGGGCGATGTGCCGATGCCGAAGGTGGCAGTTTGGCCCCTTTGACATGCGAAAAATTCACCCCACCCCGTTCAAACACCTTGCCGTTCTCCACCAGGCGGGAAACCCCTCCTCCACCTTCGGCGCGTTGCCAGCTGTCTGCCAGCCAAGCCTGCCCATCCAGCGCAGCCAATGCATCGACAATCCGCGCCTGCAACCCTGTGAAGTACGCTTTGACACCTTCGATATCCATATCCACCTTACTCGACCGATCCGCTATGCGGGTGTTGACCACAACGCCCGTCCTGAGTGCTATTTTCGCATTATTTCCCACTGTACTGGGCGGCTTCGTCCACCAGGTATAGTCAGGCTGGGCATTTAAGCCATGCCGGCCTGCAACCTGGCGGGCTGGATTGGATGCGCCACGCTGTCACAGCAACAGCTTCGAGCCATGATTCGTGGCCGGCTCAGCCATTGGCGGGCACGGGTGACTGCTTGAGCTTACGATACCCTAACCCTGAAAGCAGCCCGCCCAGCGTTGCCAGCAACATGTCCTTATGGGCATCCCAGATGTCACCTTGCTGACCATTGTAGGACTCTGCATCGGCAGGTGATAACAGCACGGCAATCAGCCATTCGAACCACTCGTACCACAAGCTGGTGATCATGATGGCGGAAAGGCCCACGTAAAAAGCAACCCTCTGGTTTGACTGCCGCTGCTTGATCACATGCGACATGATCGGCACCATGAAACAGAAGCCATATAGAAAATGCACCAACCGATCAAAATGGTTTCGGTCGGATGCGAAAAGGTGATTCAACGAGATGCCGCAGCAATCCACCAACCAGCGTTCATAGGGGACGTTGGAATACAGCCAACGCGCGGCAATTGAATGGACCGAGATGAATAGGGCAATCAGCAGGAAATCCAGATCATCCATGTCGTACTTGGCGACATAACGCCACAACAGGAAAAAGCCGACAACAGTCAGCGAGCTGTGCAGCGCCTGCTCCACCGGCCATTTGGGCATAATCCAGGTCAGGACAAAGACAGCGGCCATCAAGAGCACAGAGGTTTTTTTGTTGGGTATGTAGTTCATGATCACTTTCAATGAAAAGGCCCCGCCATGACGGAGCCTTTTCAAGTCTAAAACGCCGTATCTTATCGGCACGAGCCCGTCATATGGAAGCGGCGCACCAGCAGTTGATGCTGTCCGCCTGTCAACTTTCATCCATTGAAGTGTTTGGATTGCACTACGCTGACGACCAGCCCTGAAACCGTATCAAGCGAACCGGACAGGAGGAAAGAGAGGTAAGCCATACGATGTTCATCAGCCAGATCGTCAGAAGCCACGCTCAGGTCACACTTGCTTGGCGATCTGGCTGACTGCCAAGGCTTCCCATAACTTGCAAGCATCGTCATAGGCCCGCTGATGGCTACTGTCTGCCTCCAGCCAAGCACATAGCTCGGTTGGGCAGGGCTCTGTGAAACCTTGCTCATGCCGCAACATGACCCACTGCCATGCGGCATCCCATACCGGATCTGGTCTTTCCATGATGTTGTTCCTGCTGCAAAATCAGGAAAACATTGTAATTTGATCTCAGATCAACCGGGGTAAAAACATTTTCTGGAGTGCGATTGATGCACAGGAAAGCCTGATTTGCTCAGATGATATGCCATCAGATGGAACCCATCACAGATGCTCACGACAACCAGCCAGCGCTTGCCCGACATCGCGAAGCATGAAATTGACCAAAGTAGCCGAGCAACTCAGCTCTTTTGCAATATCACGCTGTGTCATGCCATGGATACGGTATAGCTCGAAAGCGCGTCGCGTCCGCTCGGGTAACGTTTCCATCGCTGCATCAATAGCTTGCAGTAATTGGCGCTGCTGCAGAAGGCGTTGCGGGTTTTCCCCGCCATCCGTCTGGGGCAATTCACCATCATCGGTGTACACCCGATACTGGCCCTCGACCTGTAGGCGCCGCATATTGTCCAGCGAAAGATTGCGCACCACTTGGCAGCAATAGGCTTGAAGGCAGTCAACCTGTTTGCCGATCGCCACATCCAACAGCCGCAGGAATGCCTCTTGCATGACCTCCTCTGCCTGTGCGGCATTTCCCAGCAATTTGTAGGAAATGGCGCACAGCTGTTTTCGTTGTTCGACAAAATTTTGTTCGAGCAGATGACGCGTAATGACTAATGACATGTTCAGCCAAGTGCAAAAATGCAATAAGAGTAAATGATATTGATTCTCACTACTTAAATCAATTCAATTTCAATGCTTGCAAAATTGCGCATATTTGAACTTATTTTCCAGCTATACCAAGGAAAGTTGATCTTCGGCTCGATATGCCCGCTTTTCACCGACAATCTGCCCCTGTTCGAGGTGGATCACGCGATCGGCCAAATCAAAATAACGATCGTCATGGGTGATCACCAGCACCGTCTTGCCTCGGGCTTTCAATTCCGGCAGCAATTCACGATAGAACACATCCTTGAAAGTCGGGTCTTGATCAGCGGCCCATTCGTCAAAGACATAGATCGGACGATCTTCCAAATAAGTGGCAACCAGCGCCAAGCGCTTACGCTGACCTTGTGACAGTGCCTGAGTCGTAAACGCCCCCTCTTTGACCGTCACCTTATGCTGCAGTTGTAAACGCACCAGTAGCGCATTACCGGCGGCATCGACATCTTGTCCTGTCAATAAGGTGTCGAATAAATGAAAATCCGAGAACACCGCACCAAACAGCTGACGATAGGCACCCAGCTGATCAGCATTGACAGCGTGCCCATTCAAGATGATCTCGCCGCTTTCCGCGCGGTAAAGGCCGGTCAATAATTTGGCCAACGTGGTTTTACCACTGCCATTGCCCCCCACCAGATAGACCAGCTCGCCTGCGTTCAGCTGCAAGTTGATGGGGCCCATGGCGAACATATCGCCTGCCGCTTCGTTGTAATAACGATGGCAGACCTGTCTCAGCGCCAGGCTGGTAAAAACCTGCCCTCCCACCGGCAGGGCTTGCTCCTCAGCAGCTTGCAGCTCGCCACTGATCTCATCGATATGACGTGATGACACTTTGGCAAGATTGAACTCTGGTAGCACGATCAGCAAGGCTTCCAGCGGTGTCATCATGTAAACGAACACCAGCGCGAAACCGGTGACCACCTTGCCACGATCTGGCACATCTCCGATGAGTGCGAACAAGACCAAGCCGATAAAGCCAAAAATCAGGAAGCTGCCCCAGAACGTGGACAGGTAAAAAATGGACATGCCGAAGATCCGCTCACGGCGGACAACCTCGATGGCCGGATGCAGCTGCTTTTGCTCGAAATGACCAGCTCTGGCCCGATTCAGACGCAACTCCTTGGCGCCATCCACCAGCGCACGGAACATGCCATGCAAGCCATCTTGCGCTTGCGCAGCCAGATTGATATGCCGGATGGCCCGCAGATGCACTAGATGATACCCCAGCATTCCCAGGCCGATGACCAGCACCGCCAGCAGGAAGACTTGCCATGACAACCATGACAGATACGCCAGGCAGCCCAGTACGGTCATCGCATTCACCATGGCTTGCGGCATCACCACGAAGAAGCGCTTCACCTTTTCACAATGCTCGGTCAATGCAGACTGGATGCGTGGCCCACCCAGGGTTTCCAGGCGTCGGTAATCCGTCAGCATGACCTTGCTGCAGATGTAATGTTTGAGATGCGCTTCGGCGTTTTGCCCCAGCCGCTCAAACAGGATGTGGCTGGCGGATTGCAGCAGCAGGATCAAAACTGCTGTCCCAGCGAACGGCCAGGCCAGCGCCAGAAATGACGGGCCCCATGGCGTGTTGATGGCGTGATTGATCTGACTGATCAACGACACATTCGCAAGGCCAGCCAGCACACTAAAGCAGGCTGCTGCAATGAACAGATGACGCGACTTCTGCAACAGATAGGAAAACACAGCAAGACCCCGATTGATGGCATAACCACCAAGACGAGAACTTATCGGATTTGTTTAGGCGCTGTTGACACAGCCATCCCGGATGGCACCCACGCCAACGTGGCCACTTAAACAAAAAACATGTCACGGCGTCTAGTCGGGCGTAACCCATATTCATGTTTGCGCGGCAAACACACCCGACAGGAGTCAACATGTCAAAGCCCACGACCGGCCAGGAGATCGACTGGCCAGCAGAGATCATTCTGCACGCCTACCCATATGGCCAACCCTTCACCGCCCGCCGCGAGGGTGAGCAGTTGCTGTTGGCCCCCCACGGCGACCCGAATCCACAAAGTTGGGGGCTGACCGAAACGGTAGATGGCCTGCAACTGGTTGCACCCACGGCAGCCGACGAGAACCATTGGCTGGCAGCGCTGGAATGCAGCTTCACCAGCGCCAGAGGGCATGCGCAATGCCATATCGTCGCAGATACCGTCCCAATGGCTCTACTGCGGAGCGGCCTCGTCCGGGCGCAGGGAGGTGGCCGATGGCAGGCAGAACGCGAGGTTTTGTTCCAATTTGCACCATTGTGGATGACACATCATGGCCAACCTGCCCCGTTACGCTACCACTATGACAAGGCACGTCATCCGCTACGCCCACCTAAGCCGGAAGGCCTGCTTTATCAGCGCTTCATTCCCTGGTTGGGGCAGACTTTCAGCTATAGGACACTGGACATCGAAGCTGACCTGCCTATGTTCAACCGCTGGATGAATGACCCGGACGTCGCGGCCATCTGGCAGGAAACCGGCACGCTGGAACAGCATCGTCACTATCTGCAGACGCTGGCCGCCGACCCACATATCTACCCAATGATTGGCAGCCTGGATGGCATACCGTTTGGCTACTTCGAGGTGTACTGGGCCAAGGAAAACCGCATCGGGCCATTCTGCGAAGCCGATGACTATGACCGTGGCTGGCATGTGCTGATCGGTGAACCCGCCTTCCGTGGCAAGGCGTATGCCACCGCCTGGCTTACCTCGATCTCGCATTACATCATGCTGGACGACCCGCGTACCCGCCGTGCTGTGGGCGAACCCCGACGCGACCATGCCCAGCAGATCCGCAACCTTGACCGCTCGGGTTACGCCAAGATCAAGGAGTTCGATTTCCCACACAAACGCGCACTGCTGGTCAGCCTGCTGCGCGAACGCTATTTCACCGACGCCCTGTGGTGGCCGGTCACCCAGGCAGCTTGATTCATTCGAATTTCTGATCCATGACGGAGAACAACAATGCACATCCATGACCTGATCGGCATCGGCTTTGGGCCATCCAACATTGGCCTGGCCATTGCCCTGGAAGAAAAGCAGCAACGTAGCAAGCCACTCACCAGCCTGTTCATTGAAAAACAAGCGAGCTTTGCCTGGCACCCCGGCATGCTGCTGGATCACGCCCATATGCAGATCTCGTACCTGAAGGACTTGGTCACCTTGCGCAACCCGCAAAGCCGCTTCAGCTTCGTCAGCTATCTGCACGAAAAAGGCCGCCTGGCCGATTTCATCAACCTGAAGACCTTCTACCCCAGCCGTCACGAATTCAATGATTATCTTGCTTGGGCTGCGTCGCATTTCGACGACCGTTGCCTCTATGGCGAGGAGGTATTCCAGGTGCTGCCGGAAACCCAAGGCGATCAGGTCAGCCATTTACGCATCCGCTCACGTGATGCGCAAGGGGCCGTGCGTGAGCGGTTGGCAAGGAACCTGGTGGTCAGTGTCGGTGGCAGCCCATACATCCCTGAGTTGTTCCGCCCTCTTCGTGCCAGCCGTCATGTGATCCATTCACATCACTACACTGCCGAGATTTCCAAACATGGCGGTGCCAAGCGCGTGGCTATCATCGGCGCCGGGCAAAGTGCGGCGGAGATCTTCATGGCGCTACATGGCCACCACAACGCCCCCGCGATTGATTTCATCATGCGCGCACGTGCGCTGAAACCAGCGGATGACAGCCCTTACTCCAACCAGATCTTCGATGCGGATTTCGTCGATCATATATATAGCCGTGATGACCAGGAGCGGCGCGAGCTGATCAAGGAATTCTGGCATACCAACTATGCCTGCCCGGATCTGGCATTGATCCAGCAGATCTTCGGTACCTTCTATCAGCAGAACGTCAAGGGAGAGGATCGTCATCGCTTACTCCGGCGCCACCAGATTGCGGCTGTACGCGAAACCAGCGAGGGCGTGACACTGACCCTGCAAGACCTGAACAACGGCCACTCATTCGATGCACATTATGATCTGGTTGTACTGGCCACCGGCTATGAGCGCCAGCTGCATCGCGGCATTCTGGAAGGCCTGGCTGGCTATGTAGGCGAGATGCAAACCGACCGCCATTATCGCCTGCAAACCACTGACAACTTCCAGCCGCAGATCTTCCTGCAAGGTGCTTGCGAACACTCCCATGGCCTCAGCGATACGCTGCTGTCTATCACAGCTGTCCGGTGTGGCGAAATCGTGGATGCCCTGCACGAAGGCAGGAAATGCCCCGCTGCAAGCAAGCTGACCACTGTCTGAACCCAACCCGTCCAACATCCGCCCCTGCCATGCCTTCCACCCATTGGAAGGCTGCGGGGGACATCCACCAGCAGGACGCCCTCTGCGAGCACTCGCAACAACAGCATAAGCCCCGGCCTGGCCAAGGGTGGCCAGGGCACCACGCCAACAGCGCTTAAACATTTCACGCCATTGCCCGTCAAGCAAAGGCGTAAGGACAGATACCCCGTCCTGCTCATTTTCAGGAGAGTTTTCATGAGCACCAGTTGTTTTGATCGACCCGGCGAAATCTTCATCGCGCTGATCAACCACGAAGAGCAGTATTCACTCTGGCCACATTGGAAGGACATTCCTGGCGGCTGGCGTGCCGTCGAAGGTGTGCAAGGCGACAAAGAAACCGTTCTGGCCTACATCGAGCAGCATTGGACCGATATGCGCCCGCGCTCCCTGCGCGAATGGGAAGCCGCACAGACCGGGAACTGAAGCATGGCCCGCGCATTGACCCTGTTGGCCCTGCCCTGCGCAGGCGCCAGTGCCGCCATGTATCTGCGCTGGCGCCAAGCCCTGCCCGATTGGGTCACATTGCGCCCGGTCGAGTTGCCAGGGCGGGGCACCCGTTTGGATGAGCCATTTGCAACCCGTTTTGATCAGCTGGTCGCGCAGCTGGCCGGCGAGCTGGCTGACGAATTCCAGCGCCCCTACGTCCTGCTCGGCCATAGCATGGGCGCCCAGCTGGCCTATGGCCTGAGTCGGCACCAGCTGTCAGTTGGCGGCCCGATGCCACTGGCGATGTTTGTCCTGGGCAGCCCCGCACCATCCATGCCAGACCCGCGTCGTTTCCAGCCATGTGATCGCGCCAGCCTGATTGCGGATATGCGCGAACAAGGCGGCACGCCAGAGGCCGTCTTTGCCCACCCCGAATTGCTGGAAATGAGCCTGACCACGCTGGCTGCCGATTACACCATCTGCGACAGCATTCATTTTGCAGCCCCGCTACGCCTGCCCTTGCCAGTCCATGTATTGGCGGGTCGGCAGGATGGCATCAGCGCCGAGCGCATGCATGCCTGGCAACGGGAGACTGGCGGCACCTTCACCTTGGACTGGTTCGATGGCGGCCATTTTTTCTTTCAAGACCAGACCGCACCTGTAATGGCCTGCCTGAATCGTTTGCTGGCGCATTGCCGGCACGCACCACACCTTACTCAACCGGCCTAAGCCGGCCTTCGATCGATGCGAGCACCAGATATGAGCCACCCCGAAAATTTTGTTTGCCACTTGCGCCATCTTGCAGCAGCCCGTCCGCAGGACACCGCACTCGTCATCGTGCGTGAACAACATGGCCAGCCGGATGAGCTGGTATTGGACTATGCCACCTTGGACATGCGGGTGCGCCAACTGGCCGCCCGCCTGCAGGCCTTTCCACGGGGCGAGCGCGTGCTGCTGGCCATGGACAACGACGAACATTATGTGATCAGCTTCTTCGCCTGCCTCTACGCTGGGCTGATCGCCGTACCGGTGTGCCCGCCAGAATCCACCCGGCAGCCCCATCTGGCGCGCCTGATCGGCATCATCGATGATGCTGCAGCCTGCTGCGTACTGACCACCCGTCCGATCCTACCGTTGATCGAAGCCGTCGCAGACCGCTCATCCGGCCTGACCATATGGCTGGCCGATGAGGCTGTGGATGCAGGCCCCTGGGCAGCCTCCAGCCCCGCACCAACAGACATCGCCTTCTTGCAATATACGTCCGGCTCCACCTCCACCCCGAAGGGTGTGATGGTCAGCCATGCCAATCTGATGGCCAATGAACGTGCCATCGAAGAAGGCTTTTCCGTCGCATCCGACGATGTTTTCGTGTCCTGGCTGCCCCTGTTCCATGATATGGGCTTGATCGGCGGGCTGCTGCAAGCTATCCATCGTGGGTGCAAATGCGTGTTGATGTCACCTCGCTTCTTTCTGGAGCGGCCCATACGCTGGCTCCAAACCATCAGCAGACATCGCGCTACCATCAGCGGTGGCCCGGACTTTTCCTATCGCATGTGCCTGGAGCGTATCCCGAAGGACAAGTTGGAAACACTGGATCTGTCCTGCTGGCGCGTTGCCTTCTCGGGTGCCGAGCCGATACGCCACGACACCCTGCAGGAGTTCATCACCCACTTTGCACCTGCAGGTCTGGATGCCCAAGCGGTCTACCCGTGCTACGGTCTGGCAGAAGCCACATTGTTTGTCAGTGGTGGTGTGCGTGGCAGCGGCCTGCTGGCCCCTGCCCTGTCTCGCCGTGGTTTGGCCCAAGGCCAGGCCCGCCCGGCCATGGATGATGAAGAAAGCCTTGCCCTGGTGGCCTGCGGACGGGTTCCCAGCCTCCATCAGGTGGCCATTGTCGATGCCTCCACATTTGAAACTCTTCCCGACGGCTTCAGTGGCGAAATCTGGGCCAGCGGGCCGAGCATTGCCAGCGGTTATTGGCGCAATGCCGAGGCAACCCAAGCCACCTTTGTCGAAAAGGAGGGGCAGCGTTGGTTACGCACAGGCGATCTGGGCTTCTGGCGTGACGGCCAGTTGTATATCAACGGTCGCCTGAAAGACCTCATCATCATTCGTGGGCACAATCTTTACCCGCAGGATATCGAACGACATATCGAGGAGCAGATCGAAGCTGTCCGTGCAGGCCGGGTCGCCGCCTTCGCCGTACGCGGCCCACAAGGCGAGGGTATTGGCATCGCAGCCGAAATTTCGCGCGGCATGCAGAAACTGGTTTCCCCCGCCACCCTGGTCGAAGCCCTGAGCGTGTGCGTCAGCGAGCTATGTGGCGAGCCATTGTCGGTTGTGGCCCTGCTCAATCCCGGCGCATTGCCGAAAACCTCCAGTGGCAAACTGCAACGCCACGCGTGCGCAACAGGCTGGGAGAGCGGCAGCCTCGACAGCTACGCCATCTATGCCTTTGGCCAGCTGCAGAGTGGCGCCCACATGGCAGATGCTTCTGGATCAGCACCGCCCCTACACGGCACGTCAGCCGAACTGGCTGCATTGTGGCGTGCCACATTGCGCTTACCTGAACAACATGTCTTGCACGCAGACAGCCATTTCTTTGCCAGCGGCGGCAATTCATTGGCCATGGTGCAGCTGGCCGCCCGCCTGCGTCAGCATTGGCAGATTGTCCCCACGCTGGCGCAGCTCTTCGAGCATCCACGCCTAGCCGACATGGCCAATTGGTTGGAACACTACCGCCAGAGTGCCCCAGCTTGCAGTGCTGACACCATCCCGGCACGTTCAGCCGACTGGGCCATTGATTGCCCTGCCTCGCCAGCCCAGCAACGCCAATATTTTCTGTGGCAATACCAGCCTGACAGCAGCGCCTACCACATCGCGGCAGCGCGACGCCTGATTGGGCCGCTCGATATCCCAGCCTTGCAATCTGCATTCGACCACCTCGTCACCCGCCACGAATCACTGCGCACCGTATTCCGCACCGCCGAGGATGGGACGCTGTGGCAGCAGGTGCAGTCGCAGACCGCCTTTGCCGTCGCCCTGCATGATCTGCGCACGCTCGATGCCGCCGACCGGCAGGCACGCTGTCAGCAGCTGACCACCGCGCTCCAGCACACACCCTTCGATCTCGCCCATGGCCCGCTGCTGCGGGTCGGTCTGCTTCGTGAGACCGACGAGACGGCGCTGCTCGTGGTGGTCATGCATCACATCGTTTCCGATGGCTGGTCGATGCGTTTGATCGTCGAGGCGTTCGTCACGGCCTATCAGGCGGCGGTGGCCGGACAGCCGGTGGCGTGGCCGCCCTTGCCCATCCAGTATGCCGATTATGCGCTCTGGCAGCGTCAGTGGTTGGAGGCCGGGGAGCGGCAGCGGCAGCTCGACTACTGGTGTGGGGTGTTGGGGACGACGCAGCCGGTGTTGCAGTTGCCGACCGATCG